>NZ_JACOOD010000030.1:0-48928 GCF_014287405.1 Bacteroides sp. NSJ-48
TCCGTCCGGTCAGTTTTTCTTTTCCCCAGCGTAGGACAGAACCGAGCTTCCAGCATTTGGAAGTCCGTGACCTTACCCATCCGGCATTGCTCCGTTACTTGCAGGGACGGGGTATCAATATCGAACTGGCAAAAAGAGAATGTAAGGAACTCCATTTTACCAATAACGGCAGACCGTTCTTTGCTATCGGTTTCCCGAACATGGCAGGAGGTTACGAGGTTCGCAACTCTTTTTTCAAAGGCTGCATCGCCCCGAAAGACATCACCCATATACGGCAGCAGGGAGAGCCGAGAGAGAAATGTTTGGTATTCGAGGGTTTCATGGACTACCTCTCTTTCCTCACGCTCCGGATGAAGAACTGTCCGACCATGCCCGACCTTGACAGACAGGACTATGTCATTCTTAATTCGACTGTCAACGTGCCGAAAGCCATTGACGTGCTGTACCCGTATGAACGCATCCACTGTATGCTTGACAATGACAAGGCTGGATATGAAGCGACACGGGCTATCGAATTGGAATACTCCTACCGTGTGCGTGACTTCTCGCACAATTACAGGGGATATTCGGACTTGAACGATTATCTGTGCGGCAGGAAGCAGGAACAGAAAAACGAAGCCAGCCAAGTGCAGGAAACGAAGCAGGAAACCGGACAACGTGCCGCCCCAAGACAAAAGAGAGGCAGGGGCATTTAATCCGGCAGGACTATCAACGGCTGGCGGTTTATTTGGAGAGCAAGGTTATGTTTCGGTAAACCGAAACTACCTTGCTTTGCTCACCGCAAAGAAAAATTTCTCCCGTTGGTCGCAATTTTTAAGACACCATTCAAACGTAAAAAACCATGACGAGTATAAAGGACAAGCCGGGGGGACGTCCGGCAAAGAAACGGATAGAGAAGCAGCAACGGGTTGTCAGTACGAAACTGACCGAGTTGCAGTATTACGCCATCAGGAAGCGAGCCGGGGAAGCCGGGTTGCGTGTCAGTGAGTATGTAAGGCAGGCGGTTGTTTCGGCAGAGGTCATACCCCGGTTGAACAGGCAGGACGCGGACACCATCCGCAAACTGGCAGGGGAAGCCAACAACATCAACCAGTTGGCGCACCGGGCGAATGCCGGAGGTTTCGCACTGGTGGCGGTGGAACTGGTGAAGCTCAAAAACCGGATTATTGGAATCATAAACCATTTGTCGGATGATTGGAAAAATAAAAAAGGGAAGCGGTTTTAAGGGCTGTGTGAACTATGTGCTTGGTAAGGAGCAGGCGGTTTTGCTTCATGCGGACGGGGTTCTGACTGAAAGCCGGGGCGATATAATCCGCAGCTTCTGTATGCAGACCGAGATGAATCCCGATTTGAAGAAGCCTGTCGGACATATTGCGTTAAGTTATTCGACAGTGGATGCGCCCAAATTGACAGACGGGAAGATGGTACAACTTGCGCAGGAGTATATGCGTGAAATGAAAATCACCGATACGCAGTATATCATCGTGCGTCATCAAGACCGGGAACATCCGCACGTGCATATCGTGTTCAACCGCATAGACAATAACGGCAAGACCATTTCGGACAGGAACGATATGTACCGTAACGAACAGGTATGCAAGAAGCTGAAAGCCAAACACGGGCTTTATTTCGCTGGTGGAAAAGAACAGGTAAAGCAGCACCGACTGAAAGAGCCGGACAAGTCGAAATACGAGATTTACACGGCTGTGAAGAACGAAATCGGCAAATCCCGTAACTGGCAGCAGTTACAGGAGCGGTTAGCAGAAAAGGGTATTACCGTCCGGTTCAAACGAAAGGGACAGACCGACGAGATACAGGGCATATCCTTTTCCAAAGGTGAATACACGTTCAAGGGTTCGGAGATAGACCGGAGTTTCAGTTTTTCCAAACTGGACAAATGTTTCGGGTATGCAGGAATGAATGTTGCCGGAAGCCAACGGCAAACAACTTTCGCGCCCGTTCGGGAGCAAGCACTTGCACCGGGCAAGGCTGACAGTCCGTTGATAACTGGTTCGCTCGGTCTGTTTTCCGCTTCTTCTCCCCCAGTGGATGAAGAACCTAATTTTAATTTGAGAAAGAAGAAGAAAAAGAAAAAACGACTTAAACTGTAAAGACATGGAAGACAATTTGATTTTAGAGGGGCTTCTCTCTATGGTTACGGAACTGAAAGGGAAGCAGGAAGCACAGGTAACGCCAGCCAGCCGGGAGGAAACTCTCGAACGGTTGGGAGCAATCGAGCAGGCATTATCGGAACTCCACAGTAGCCCGGCTGTTCCCGAAAAGGAATTGCAGGCTATCCAAAGCCAACTTGCCGACATAAGGAATGCGGAACAGGAGCAGCAGCAATCCATAGGAGAAGTGAGAAAATTTGTAACGGCTACCTACCGTTGTCTGAAAGAAATGCTGGATGCGTTGGATTCTTACCGTAAGGAGCGCACAACTGAAAAAGCGGAAACCGAACCTGCATCGTTGTCCCGGAGGATAAGCGGTTTGTTACACCCGAAACTTTTTGTTTTTTTGGCAGGGCTGGTTGTCTGTTTCGTTTCTTTGTTCCTGAATGTCCGTTTGGCTGGACGAATGCAGCAGTTGCAGGACAACGATATGAAATACCGCTACATTCTGATGAAAGGGGAAGCGGACGGGGGCTGCCTTGATTTGCTGGAAACGAATTTTAGTAGGGAACGGGATAACGCTTTCATCCAAAACCTGACTGATTCGGTGACGGATTTTGAATTCCGCAGCAGGAAGCAGGCGGAAGCGTTGGAGCGTGCAAGGCTGCTCAATGAACAAGCCGAGCGGTTGAAAAAGGAAGCCAACCGACTGGGCAAGCCATAAACCGGGAAAACAAGGGATACAAACTGTAAATGTTAAAGCCCACCCAATATATGGAGAAAAGTGCAGTGCATCTTCGTGGTGTATTGCACTTTTTCTATATTTGCGGATAGTCTAATTTGAAAAGCCCAAAATCCCCAATCCGCTGAATTGTTTGGATGATGATTAGGCAATGATTTAATTGTGAATAGGAACTGCACCTACGGGGGCGTTTGCTGAAGTAAATATACTTGACAGATGCTATTATGAAGACATTAGCAACAATCAAATCATTATCGTTATTATGGACATTTAAAGTAAAAAAGATATTCCTATAATGATTAAAGCAATAGATGCAAATATGTATCTATATCTTTTTGTAGAAAACATTGCTCCTATACAGGAGATAGATACAGCAAATTGCATACATTTCAAACTTAACTCTGTAGTCTTAAATATACACATAGACAAAAAAGATAATGCCAAAACAAATATTATAGCATTCAATATATATTTCAGTTTCATATTACTTTGATTTACATTGACCTTATTATCAGTAGCATATAAATTGCTCATCCTATCCCAATAACCAATCCTATACAAGAGAACAAGGTGAATCTCTTTTCCTTGTATTTCAGCACATAGACCAGCCCGATAATAGCACATAAAGGAATATTAGATGAATCTGCATTTTCCCTTTGTTTACAAGGTATTTATATGTTCTTTCATCCTTTCTTTGCTCAATTTGCGAATCTCACGGTTCTCTTTGTTTTGTTGTAGCATACATTTATGCAACTTAATGTTCCTATGATTCAGTTTAATCTATTTTCTCTAATTCAATCGTAGCTACTTTCTCTTTATCTGGACTAATTTCATTCTGTATAATGGTTATATGTTTTTGGGTATAGCTTTTGATAATCCAAGGGGCTCCACCCAAATATAAAGCATTGCTATTAAATGTGATATATTTCCCTTCTATTGTATAAGTAATATCAATTTCATCGTAACCTTCCCAATTTACTTTCCCTTTCTGAGTATCTACAAATTGCATACCGACCCCCATATTTTGTACTGTCCAAGCCTCACAATGCCCTGTTCCACGCCATGAAGTCTGATAAAGTGCTTCGGGGGTTAATTCATTTGTCTGTTCATTATCATCATCGCAGTTTATAAAACAGAATGTACAGAGGAATAGCATAAGTATTCCAAGAATTTCTTTTGTTTTCATATTCTCTTTTTTATTTTTTGTTTAACTCATTCAATCTTTATTTTGTTTCTTCGTTGAACCAACCAAAGATAAGACAAAGATAAAAAGAAGAATCCTTTGGCAGATTAAGATACTCTTGGAATATTGTTATGAATGTAAATTTCTAAACCTATGTTTATTTTTTGTTGTCAAGACTTTGCTTGCGTCTGATTCGGCTCATGTGTACGGGTGTAATTTTAAGGTAGGATGCTATTTCTTTTAGTGATACCATTTGAAGGATTGCAGGGCATTTTTTTAAAAGTTGGAGGTAACGCTCTTCCGGTGTGAATCTGAATAAATCCAAATAACGTGAATATGATTGGAAAAACATCTGTTCGGCTGCGATACGGGCTATCCGTTGGCTTTCTTTGTTCTCCTCGAATTTTTGCTGTAAGAATGCAGAAGAACAGATGTAAATCTCGCACGGGATTATTGCCTGTATATTCAATTCTGATTTCATGCCATATAAGCAAGTGGGGTAATCGCCTATAAATTCATTTGGAAAGGAAAAACCGACATTATACGGCTTGTTTTCTGTCCGGTTGGTACAACTGTATTTGACTACACCTGACAAGATAAACCCGAAGAAAGAACATACATCATCTTCATGGAGAATAAACTCATTCTTTTTATAATGTCGTAACTCTCCATGTTTTAGACACAATTCTTTAAAAAAATCTATGTCTATATTGCTCATATATGAATTAAATTCAGTCATCATTTACTTGTCATTGGTGCAAATGTATAAAAAATGCCTGAAATATGCTTGATAGTACTTAACTACATTGTTTAAATATTCAAAAAAGTATGTAACATAACATGTTTGTTATATTTTTAAGTTCAAAGGTTTAGTACGTTTCTTTGTCTGTATATCCAAAACGAACTAAACTTATTTAGACAGCAAATTATATATGCTGGCGAAAAAAGAAAAACAGAGTTTCTTTCTCTTTTTGCCAGTATCATGTCTATTTTTCACTGAAAAACGAGAGAAAACAGATATAAAAACATCTCCTACCACATTTACCCCTTAACAACAAATATCCTTTTCTGTTTTCTTATAATCACTCTATTTGTATGCAAATTGTATGTTTGCAAAATATTGATATTGATGTATTTTATACTGTAATCAACTAATATTCAGCATTAAATAGATAGAATTTTGTGCAAGCTAATTATAGCTAACCGCAACAAGTTCATACTTGGGCCGAGCGGGTCGGGTAAGTCTTTCTTTACCAACCACATGGTGCGTCAGTATTACGAGCAGGGGGCGCACGTGCTGCTGGTAGATACGGGTAACAGTTACTTGGGGCTGTCCCAGCTTATCCACAACCGCACGCACGGCGAGGACGGGATTTATTTCACCTACACCAACGAGAACCCGATAGCGTTCAACCCGTTCTATGTCGAGGACGGGGTATTCGACATAGAGAAGAAAGAGAGCATCAAGACCCTTATACTCACCCTGTGGAAGCGGGATGATGAAGCCCCGAAGCGGTCGGAAGAAGTGGCGTTGTCAAACGCCGTGAGTGCCTATATCGAACTGACAGGCAAAGACCGTTCGGTAACGCCCTGCTTCAACACGTTCTACGAGTTTGTCCGGGATGATTACCGCCGACAGCTTGAACAGAAGAACGTCAGGGAAAAGGATTTTGACATAAACAATTTCCTGAACGTGCTTGAACCGTACTATCGTGGCGGTGAGTACGACTACCTGCTGAACTCCGACAAGGAACTGGATTTGTTGCACAAACGCTTCATTGTCTTTGAGTTGGACAACATCAAAGACCACAAGATTTTATTCCCGGTAACGACTATCATCATCATGGAAGCCTTTATAAACAAGATGCGCAAGTTAAAGGGAATAAGGAAGTTAATACTAATCGAGGAAGCGTGGAAAGCGATTGCATCGGCGAACATGGCGGACTATATCCGCTACCTCTACAAAACCGTCCGAAAATATTTCGGGGAAGCGATTGTAGTCACGCAAGAGATTGAGGATATTATTTCTTCCCCTATCGTGAAAGAGAGTATCATCAATAACTCGGACTGCAAAATCCTGTTAGACCAAAGAAAATATCTCAACAAGTTTGACAGCATACAGAACCTCTTGGGACTGACCGACAAGGAGCGTTCGCAGATATTGTCTATCAACATGGCGAACCACCCCGGACGGAAGTACAAGGAAGTTTTCTTCTCGCTGGGCGGCACGCAGTCGGCGGTGTACGCCACAGAAGTTTCATTGGAAGAATATTACACCTTCACGACAGAGGAAAGCGAGAAAATGGAACTGTTCGCACTTGCCGACAAGCTGGGCGGCAACCTTGAACTGGCTATCAAGAGGCTTGCAGAAAGCAAACGTAATCCCCAATCATCAACAACTTAAAAATCAGGAACATGAAAAGAACAATTCTCCTTATGGCGGTATGCCTTTGCTTCATCGGCAACGCATCCGCACAGTGGGTGGTGTCAGACCCCGGCAATTTGGCACAGGGCATCATCAACACCACCAAGCAGATAGTGCAGACTTCCACCACAGCCAAAAACACGCTGGACGGCTTCATGGAAGCGCAGAAGATTTTCCAGCAGGGAAAAGTCTATTACGATGCGCTCAAAGCGGTACACGATGTTGTCAAGGGCGGCATCAAGGTGAAGAAGTCCATTGAACTGGTGGCGGAAATATCCGAAATCTACGTGCGAAACTACCAGAACATGCTGGCTGACCCGAACTACACGCCGGATGAACTCACCGCCATTTCAGCCGGGTATGCCAAGCTGCTCTCCGAAAGTGCGGACGTGTTGCAGGACTTGAAGAATGTAGTGAACGTGACGGGCATGTCGCTGACGGATGCCGAAAGGCTGGCGGTAATCAACAACGCCTATAAAAGCCTGCTCAACTACCGCAACCTCGTGAACTACTACACCCGAAAGAACATATCCGTGTCCTACCTGCGGGCGAAGAAGAAGAACGACACCGACCGGGTGCTGGCTCTCTACGGCTCGGCGGATGAACGCTACTGGTAACATATAAATCGGTATGCCTATGTTATTAGCAGCGGTGGATTTTGACAACCTGCACCAAGTGTTGCGGGTGCTGTACGATGAAATGATGCCCTTGTGCAGCAACATGACGGGGGTAGCCAAAGGGATAGCCGGGCTGGGAGCTTTGTTCTATGTAGCCGCCAAAGTGTGGCAGTCGCTCGCACGTGCCGAACCCATAGACGTGTACCCGCTCCTGCGTCCCTTTGCGCTGGGGCTGTGCATCATGTTCTTTCCCACGTTCGTGCTGGGCACTATCAACACGGTATTGTCGCCAGTGGTAAAAGGGTGCAACCAGCTTATGGAAACGCAGACTTTCGACATGAACGAGTACCGGGCGCAGAAAGACCGACTGGAATATGAAGCCCTGATGCGAAGCCCCGAAACGGCTTACCTCGCATCGGACGAGGAATTTGACCGACAACTGGAAGAACTGGGCTGGTCGCCCTCCGACATGGTGACTATGACGGGCATGTACATGGACAGGACGGCTTATAATATAAAGAAGTCCGTCCGGGACTGGTTCAGGGAGTTATTGGAAATGCTCTTTCAGGCGGCGGGGCTGATTATAGACACGCTGCGCACGTTCTTCCTAATCGTGTTAAGCATACTGGGTCCGCTGGCGTTTGCGATTTCCGTCTATGACGGTTTCCAAAGCACGCTGACCCGGTGGATTTCACGCTATATCTCCATTTACCTGTGGCTGCCCGTGTCGGACTTGTTCAGCAGCGTGCTGGCACGCATACAAACCCTGATGCTCCAAAAAGACATCGAGCAGCTTTCAGACCCGGATTTCATCCCGGACGGGAGCAGCACCGTGTATATAATCTTTATGATTATCGGCATCGTGGGCTACTTCACCATTCCAACGGTGGCAAGCTGGATAGTGTCGGCTGGCGGTACGTCTGCCTATAACCGCAACGTGGCACGGGCTGGTTCAATCGCCGGGGCTGCGGTCGGTGCGGCAAGCGGGAAAGTAACCGGGAAACTACTCAAATAACCAACATCAATATTTAGTATATGGAATTTAAGTCATTAACGAACATCGAAACGAGTTTCCGGCAAATCAGGCTCTTTGCGCTGGTATTCATCTGCCTGTGCGCACTGGTGACGGGCTTTGCCGTGTGGAACTCGTACAGCTTCGCCGAAAAGCAGCGGCAGAAGATATACGTCCTCGACAACGGCAAAAGCCTGATGCTGGCACTCTCGCAGGACATGGCGCAGAACAGACCCGTGGAAGCGAAGTCGCACGTGCGGCGTTTCCACGAACTTTTCTTCACCTTATCACCCGAAAAGGGGGCTATCGAAAGCAACATCAAACGCTCGTTGTTTCTCGCCGACAAGACCGCTTTCAACTATTACAAGGACTTGGCGGAAAAGGGCTACTACAACCGGGTGATTTCCGGAAACGTTACGCAGACGGTGGAGATTGACAGCGTGAAGTGCGACTTCGACCAGTACCCCTACAAGGTGAACACGTATGCCCGCCAGTTGATTGTCCGGGAAAGCAGCCTGACAGTGCGAAGCCTTGTGACCTCGTGCCGGTTGCTTAACGCCACACGAAGCGACAACAACCCGCACGGCTTCATCATCGAAGCGTTCACCATTACCGAGAACAAGGATTTGCAGACCATTAAAAGATAGCCTTATGGAGAGAAAACGAAACCACATCGAAAAGGTGCGGGACTGGGCGGACGACCGCCTGCGCCGAATGTGCGGACGGATTACGCCGGGCAAAAGGCTGGCGGTTATCCTCCTGATGTTCTTCTTTTTCGGCGGCTTGTCTATCTACATCACCGTTTCATCAATCTACAATATCGGGAAACGGGACGGGCAAAGGCTGCAAATAGAACACATCAGACAACTGCCGTTGCACGGCAATGACACAACCCAAAGTATCAACCCGTTAAACAGACCGCAATATGGAAGAAGTACAGAAGAATGAGAACGGCACGACCGCACCGCAGGCGGACGGGAAGCCGAAAAAGGAAAATAAGCCCAAACGGGAACTTACCCCGCAGCAGGTGCAGCAGCGCAGGAAAATGATAGTCTTCCCGCTGATGTTCCTTGCCTTTGCAGGGTGCATGTACCTGATATTCGCACCCTCCGGCAAAGAGGACGTGAATGTGGAAAGCGTGGGCGGCTTCAATGCCGACATACCCCTGCCCGCAGAGGACGGGATTATAGCCGACAAGCAAAAGGCTTACGAGCAGGCGGTGACAAACCGCAAACAGCAGGACAAGATACAATCCTTGCAGGACTTCGGTTTCACGCTGGATGATGATACGGAAGAACCACAAGAGGAAATCAACCTGCTGCCGGAAGAAGATCCGAAGCCACAAAGGGGCGGCGGTGCTTCTTCACGGGCGGCTTACCGGGACATCAACCGCCAGTTAAGCACGTTCTACGAAACGCCCCCTGTGGACGAGGAAAAAGAGGAATTGAAACGGCAGGTGGCGGAACTGACCGACCGACTGAAACAGCAGCAGAACGCCACGCCTACGGCTGACGACCAAATGGCACTCTTGGAAAAGTCCTACGAGCTGGCGGCAAAGTACATGAACGGGCAGGACGGACAAAGGGGGCAGATTGCCCAAATACCGACAGCCGGGCAGAACGGCGGCGGTATCGGCACTCCGGCTATTCCGGTGCAGGCTATCCGGGAAACGACCGTTTCGGGATTGCAGCAGCCCATGAGCGATGCCGACTTCATCCGGGCTTACAGCCAGCCACGAAACTACGGCTTCAACACGGCGGTAGGCACGGGGTACGCTATGGGAAAGAACACGGTAGCCGCCTGCATACACCAAGACCAAACGCTGGTGGACGGGCAGGCGGTGAAACTGCGGCTGCTCGAACCCATGCAGGCGGGAAATATCGTTGTGCCGAAGAATACCCTTGTGGCGGGGACGGCAAAGGTGCAGGGCGAACGGCTCGACATACTGGTGTCCTCGATTGAGTACGCTGGCAACATCATCCCGGTGGAACTCGCCGTGTTCGACACGGACGGGCAAAAGGGGCTTTCCGTCCCGTCCTCTATGGAGCAGGAAGCGTTCAACGAAGCTATGGCGAATATCGGAAGCGGGCTGGGTACAAGCATTTCCTTTGCCCAAAGTGCCGGGCAGCAGGTGGCTATGGACGTGACAAGGGGATTGCTGCAAGGAACGTCCGGCTACCTCGCCAAGAAGTTCCGAACCGTGAAAGTGAAGCTGAAAGCAGGCTATAAAGTCATGCTGTATGCCAAACAACAATAACCATTTTATCAACCGTTAAAATTTCAATTAGCAATGAAACAGATTTTTGGATTGTTCGCCCTCTTGCTGGGCGTGTGTGCGGCAAACGCACAAACCGCTGACACCGTGAAGTATGCGGCTGGCAACGACTTGTACCGGGGGATTACCCGGAAACTCCCGTACCGCCAAATGGTTACGCCCTACGGCGTGGAAGTGACCTTTGCCAAGACGGTGCATATCATCTTCCCCGCCGCCGTCCGCTATGTCGATTTGGGAAGCAACCACATCATAGCGGGCAAGGCGGACGGTGCGGAGAACGTAATCAGGGTGAAAGCCACGACAGAGGGCTTTCCGGGAGAAACGAACTTCTCCGTTATCTGCGAGGACGGCAGTTTCTTTTCGTTCAACGCCAAGTACGCCCGTGAACCGGAAATGCTCAACATCGAAATGAAGGACTTCTTGGAGAATGAAGATACGTCCGACTTCTCGCATACCCGGATGAACATCCATTTCCGGGAACTGGGGAATGAAAGCCCGCTATTAGTGAAGCTGATAATGCAGAGCATCTACAAGAACAATGACCGGAAAGTGCGCCACTTGGGTAGCAAGCGTTTCGGCATACAGTTCTTAATCAAGGGGATTTACACCTATAACGGGATGCTCTACGTGCACACGCAGACAAAGAACAGTTCCAACGTGCCTTTCGACACGGACTTCATCAGGTTTAAGATAACCGATAAGAAAGTGCCCAAACGCACGGCTATTCAGGAAACGGTACTGGATGCGGTACGCAGCTACAACGAGGTGATAGAGATTGCCGGGAAATCGACCGTGCGCACGGTGTACGCCCTGCCGAAGTTTACCATTCCTGACGACAAGCTGCTGGTCGTGGAACTCTACGAGAAGAACGGCGGGCGGCATCAGACCATACGGGTGGAAAACGCCGACATCGTGAACGCAGAAGTGATTGACGAACTAAAAATCAAATAGGGAATGAAAAGACACATCTTTATAATGATGCTCTTTGCGCTGTGCCTGACCTCGTTTCAGGCACACGCACAAAGATACCTGCCGGGCATGAAAGGCTTGCAGGTCACGGCGGGCATGACGGACGGGGTGCATTGGAACGCTGGCAGTGATTTCGCCTACCACATCGGGGCGGCGTACAGCGTTTACACCAAGAACGCCAACCGCTGGGTGATTGGCGGCGAATACCTGCACAAGAAGTATGACTACAAGGATATGCAGATACCCGTAGAACAGTTCACCGCAGAGGGCGGCTATTACCTGAAATTCCTATCGGACAGACGAAAGACCTTTTTCCTTTCATTGGGCTTGTCGGCTCTCGCCGGGTACGAAACAAGCAACCGAAGCGAAAAGCTGCTGCCGGACGGCTCTACCTTGCTGGATAAGGACTGCTTCATTTACGGCGGTGCGCTGACGCTGGAACTGGAAACCTACCTGACCGACCGGGTGGCTCTGCTGTTGAACGCAAGGGAACGGGCGTTGTTCGGCTCGGACATAGGCAAGTTCCACACGCAGGTATCTTTGGGACTGAAATTCATTATCAACTGACCGCTATATAATAATGTATATGAAGAATGTAATGTATAAAATCATCATGGGCTGCTACATCGTGGCCGCCCTCGTGCTTGTCACCGCCTGTAATGACAACTTGGATATTCAGCAGGCGTACCCGTTCAGCATCGAAACACTGCCAGTACCCAAAAGGCTGAAAGTCGGGGAAACCGCCGAAATACGCTGCCGACTGGTGCGTGGCGGCTATTACCAGCCGACTACCTATCAGATACGGTATTTCCAGCCGGACGGCAAAGGAAAGCTGGAAATGGATAACGGCACGGTGTTCCTGCCCAACGACCTTTACCCGCTGGAGAAAGAAACGTTCAGGCTCTACTACACCTCGGCATCGACCGACCAGCAGACGATTGACATTTATATCATCGATAGCTTCGGGCAGATGCAGCAACTTACACTATCATTCAATAATGACAACAGCGAAGAAGGAACGGAAACAATAACCCCCTAATAACAAAACGACATGGTAAAAATAGAATTGGATATAGAAGGCATCTCGTGGTACATAGAAACCACGTTGGAAACAGATACAGTTCCGGCAGTAGGTGACATCATCATTGTGGACAAGGACTGTATTTCCGAACGTGACAGTGCTGAATTATGGAAAACGCCGTCCAATCAGGTTTTCAAATGGGCGGACGAAGAAGATGATGCGCCCGTAATGGTATGGTTCGATTGCGAAACGGAAATGCTTGTCAATAAACGGACATGGAAATATGACATCGAGGAAGAAGAAACCGTGTGCATACTTGGTGTAAAATTTATTCACTATGAGGATTTATAGTTGCGACATCCGTTTTTATCATCCTCTTGGGAAACCGGGTATGGAATGATACGCAAAGCGTAAATATCGGGCAGACAGCCCGCCGGGAAGCATCGGCGGGCTGTTTCCATGATAGGGAAAACGAAAGGCTTCTTTGTTACTTTCTTCACCCGCTGGCAGGCTCACGGAAGAAAGTAACGGCGGCAAGCAGCCGCCGTCCTCTATCAACTGGTTTTAAGGCTCTTTATGGACGTGTATTTCTCTAACCACACCTTTACCTGCTCCATGTTATATTCGCCCGTGATGGTTGCCGTATGGTCGTCTATGGCTACAAACCGGACACTTTCATAGCTGTTTACCCAGCCTTGCAGGGAACAGACGCCCCACGTGTCTACATCTTCAAAAACACTGCGGTCTATCCGGCTGATTGGCTCGCCGAAAACTACCGTCATTATCTGAAAGTCCGGTTTGTCCTCCAACAGTTGCAAATGGTGCAGCGTGCCGAACTCGTCAATTTTGCGCCCCCACGCCCACACATCATTATACAAATCATCGCCCCACTGGTGCGGGTGGTCGAAACGGACTTTTACCTCTATGGTGTGTTCGTTTTCTTCTGTGTCCTCGATAACGCCCGTTACCATTAAGCCCGTAAAAATACACTCGCAACGCCTGCCGATAAGCTCCTTGTTTACTTCTGTCGTTTTCATGTCCCTGAAATTTACTTGTTTATTACTCCGTTCTTCTTCGCTACCCATTCGTCACGCCTGCGGCGGCACTCGTCCAGCGTTTTGGCTACCGTGCTGAAAAGTTCGCCGTCCGTGTGGCGGTAGTCATATTGATAATAAATTTGTCCCCTGAAAGCCCCTAAACGGCATTTCACGAACTTTTCTTCTCCCGGTGTTTGGGTGATGCTTACCCCGTTTTTGTTAAGTGACTGCATGATGTCTTATTTTTTATGGTTATAAACTTGGTTGTTTTAAGCGGGCAGGGCTTTGACACCCCGCCCGGATTGGTTGTTATGCCGCACGGAACACAAAGCCGTCATCAAACCAGTAATCGCACATGAACAGGTCACGGGCAAACTGTTTGTAATCGAAATAGGTCTTTGCGAACTCCGGCAGGTCGTAACATTCCTCTACAATTTCATAGGCGAAATCTTCTTCATCGTCATATTCCCCTTGATATTCATCCCGGAAATCACGTACAAGGTCGTCCGCATCTTCCTCGCCCAAATCATGGCTTTTATAGTTGCACCACACGAAAAAGGCTTCCTGCTCGGTGTCGCTCAAATCCTCCACCGCATCACGCAGGGCGAAGAAGTTTTCAGAAATCCAGCTTTCGTCGATTAAGCCCTCCGGCACGTTCTCCCAGTCCTGAAACATGTATTCCGCATCTTCCTCGTCCTTGTGAAGTTCCCGGCAGGCTTCATAAAATTCTTCCTTGTCCGAATAGTCCGAAAGGTCGAGCCATGCGCCGGACAATGAACCGTTGTTGTACTTGGCATAAGTGCCTACATAAACTTTTGCTTCCGATAATACCTTTGCTTCCATATTGCTGCAATTTTTTAAGTTTTTAATTTTATGCGGATTTGAGAGGTGAGGGAGTTGAAGTTTCACTGAACTTTTTTCCTGTTTCCCGTAAATCCGACTTTTTTTTTATGCGTCTTCCGGTCGGGTCGGTCGTTTTCGTTTCACATAGGCGTAAAAGGGTAGTGTTTAGAGTTTGCAAGGTTTTGGGCAAAAAATACCTCGCAAGGCAGGGAAGATTTTTTCGCCAAACCGAAACGGCTCGACCTTGCAAAATCGTGAAGAACACGTAACTACCTTTGCCTATTGAAATGATTAAAACGACTGTCCCGGCTGGGGGACTGCGTAAGAGGAAGATTTACAGATAGGGAAACAGGGGAAAAGTGCCTGTTCTCTTTCATCTTTTAGGGAACACTCCATGCGGGCGGGAAAGGCAAGGGTGTTGTGAGCTTGCTTGCAATACGCTTGTGCGGGTTTCCAACGGCTCTTTTCACGGAATACAGTCAGCCATGCCACGCACGGCTGGCGTTTCGGGGAATGTGCCAGTTGGAAAAGGATATAAAAAATGCGGGTAGTCGGTGGACTGCCCGCAAGGTGGAAGAATGTACTTCATTGGGATATAGTTTGTTAGGCGGAATTTCGTTACCGAAATCGTTACCTATTCGTTTTTGTCACGGTTATAGGTAACGAAACCTACCGGACGGCGTTCTTTCTGTTGTTTCGACTGGCTCAAAAGCTGGGTAAGGGCTTGGTACAGTTCGTTGAACTGCGCATCGGTGCTTACCTCCAGTTCCTCGATGCGCCTTGACAGTTCCTCGTAACCGATTGCCATTTGGCGCATGAGGACGAAAGCCCGCATGATTGAAATGTTTACTTCTATGGCTACCTTGGAGCGGAGAACCGAAGAAAGCATGGCTACGCCCTGCTCGGTGAAAGCCATAGGCATAGCAACGCCGAAGTTGTAATCAGGGGGTATCACATTTTGTGATACCCCTATGGATAACAGCAAGTTAGCTTCCTCTTGGGTGAGTACAAACATAAAATCACCCGGAAAACGCTCGATATTGCGCTTGACCGCCTGCTTCAAGGCTCGTGTTTCCACTTGGTAGAGTTCTGCCAAATGATAATCGAGCATCACCCGGCAACCTCTGACCTCAAAAATCTTGTTTTGGATAATCTGCAAATCCATAATCGTATATTTTAGGAGATTTAGCAATGTTGGAATAATAGCAAGGACTGGTCACAATTTGTGACCAGTTCCCAATAATCAAGATTACATGGCGACTTCCTTGTAAATTTTCTCGATGCCGACAAACTTCTTGTCAAGCCCCTGCATATCGCTGCCTATCTTGCTGTTGGTGATGCGGGCGTAGATTTGTGTCGTTTCTATGTTTGTGTGTCCCAGCATCTTGGACACCGTTTCAATGGGTACGCCCTTTGACAGCGTGGTGGTCGTGGCGAACGTGTGCCGGGCTGTATGGAATGTCAGGTTCTTTTTAATACCGCATATATCGGCAATCTCTTTCAGGTAGGCGTTTAGCTTCTGATTGCTGATTACGGGAAGTATCTTCCCGTCCGGCAACTTGCCCTTGTACTTCTTCAAAATCATCTTGGGAATATCCAGCAGGGGAACATTCACGTCCGTATTCGTCTTTTGCCGCTTGGTGATTATCCAAAGGTTGCCGTCAAAGGACTTTTGGATATTCTCCTGCCGCAAGTTGGCGACATCGCTGTAAGCCAAACCGCAGAAACAGGAAAAGACGAACAAGTCCCTGACGTGTTCCAGCCGCTCGGAAACCATTTTCTTTTTAAGGATGAGTTTTATCTCGTCCTCTGTCAGATAACCCCTGTCCACTTTTTCCAGCCGGATTTTATAGCTGGCGAACGGGTCGCCCACCAGTATGCCGTTGTTACGGGCAATGATGATGATACGCTTGAAGAACTGCATGAACTTGGCGGTGGTGTTGTAGCCGCACTTACAGGCGGTACGCAAATACAACTCAAAATCGGTAATGAACATCGGGCTTATCTCCTTTATGGATATGTCCGATACATTGTACTTGCTTTGGATAAATTCAGCGAGGTGGCGGCGGGTCACTTCATACTTGCGGTAGGTCGCTATCGTCTTGGATATGCCCACAAGCTGCTTCACATCGTCATTGTGCTTTTGGAACAATGAAAGGATTGTTTCGTGGCTCTCACTGTGTCCCAAGAACTCGTTTTTCACTTTCTCGGCGGTCACGTAGTTGTCACGCCGCTGCATTTCGTGGTAAATGGTATTCAGGGAAGAACGTATGTCGTCCAAAAGGGCGTTTATCCTCCCGGCATCCCTGCCTTTGGCTTTGCCCGCAGCAATGCTCCAGTTGTCGGGCTGGATGCTCTGTTTCGTACTGAACTGGCAAAGTTTGCCGTCTATGGTGATGCGTGCCATAATCATAACCTCGCCGTTTTTCTTTTCAGAACCTTTCTTCAAATAAAAAAGAACCTTGAATGTCGATTTCATAACTCAAAATTTTTAGTTGCAAAATTAGTTTTTACCTCTCGTTTTCGAGTTATGCAGACTATGGACTAATATAGTCATTATCAGGTCATTTATGGACAAATCGTTACCGTTTTTGTCCGGCAGGGAATAGGTAACGATTTAGTAACGAAACTTTGTCTTTTACCGTACTTTTGAAGTCTTGGAAGCAGGACTTTCGGGCAATAAAAAAAGCCACAAATCATTGATTTGTAGCTTTTTGTCCGTTTGCTGACCATTTCTGTCCAGCACGTTCAGCGGAGAGACAGGGATTCGAACCCCGGGTGCCTCGCAGCACAACGGTTTTCAAGACCGCCGCAATCGACCACTCTGCCACCTCTCCAAAACTTCTTTTTCAAGAAGTGCTTTTCTCTTAAAGCGGTGCAAAGGTACAAATCATTTTTAAATCTGCAAACATCCTTCCTGTTTTTTCACGAAATAATTGTACTTTTGTGCCCATGATATACCCACAGAACTTTGAACAGAAGATAGGCTTCGACCAAATACGCCAACTGCTAAAAGAAAAATGTCTCAGTACGCTTGGCGAAGAGCGAGTGACAGATATGGTGTTCTCCGACCGCTTTAATGAAGTAGAAGAACGCCTGGATCAGGTTACAGAATTCGTACGTATACTTCAAGAAGAAGACAATTTTCCGGCACAATATTTTTTTGATGTACGTCCGTCCCTGAAACGGATACGGGTGGAAGGCATGTATTTGGACGAGCAGGAGCTTTTCGACCTGCGCCGCTCTTTAGAAACGATACGCGACATTGTACGCTTTTTGCAAAAAAGCGAAAATGAAGAAGAGGAGGAAACCACATCTCCTTATCCTTGTCTGAAGCGACTGGCAGGAGACATAACGGTATTCCCGCAACTTATCGGAAAAATAAACGGCATTCTTTCTCCCTACGGAAAAATAAAGGATAACGCCTCGGCAGAACTGGCACGCATCCGCCGCGAACTGGCAAGTACAATGGGAAGTATCTCACGCTCATTGAACAGCATTCTGCGCAATGCCCAATCGGAAGGTGTTGTAGACAAGGACGTAACCCCCACAATGCGCGACGGGCGACTGGTGATTCCTGTAGCTCCAGCCTTGAAACGAAAAATAAAAGGCATCGTACATGACGAATCCGCCAGTGGTAAAACCGTATTCATCGAACCCGCCGAAGTGGTGGAAGCCAACAACCGCATCCGCGAACTCGAAGGGGACGAACGGCGGGAGATTATCCGCATCCTTATGGAATTTTCCAATTTGTTGCGCCCATCCATTCCCGATGTTTTGCTGTCATATGAATTTCTTGCCGAAATAGATTTCATACGTGCCAAGGCCTTATTTTCCGAGCAAATCACCGGACTGAAACCGGCTTTTGAAAACAAGCAGGTTATAGACTGGACAATGGCGGTACATCCGCTGTTGCAACTCTCCCTTGCCAAACATGGAAAAAAAGTTATACCGCTGGATATAGAGCTGGACGAAAAACAACGTATTCTCATCATCTCCGGTCCCAACGCCGGCGGAAAGTCCGTCTGCCTGAAAACCGTAGGGTTGCTGCAATACATGTTGCAATGCGGTCTGCTCATCCCGATGCACGAACGTAGCCATGCCGGCATATTCAGCAATATATTCATTGACATCGGCGACGAGCAGTCTATCGAAGATGACCTCAGCACCTACTCCTCGCACCTGACCAATATGAAGATAATGATGAAAAACTGCAACGAACGCAGTCTTATCCTTATCGACGAGTTCGGTGGCGGTACGGAACCCCAGATTGGCGGAGCGATAGCCGAAGCAGTGTTGAAACGCTTCAACCAAAAGCAGACATTCGGCGTTATTACTACACACTACCAGAATCTGAAGCATTTTGCCGAAGACCATGATGGGGTGGTAAACGGAGCCATGTTATACGACCGCCATTTGATGCAAGCCCTTTTTCAGCTCCAGATAGGCAATCCGGGCAGTTCATTTGCCGTAGAGATTGCCCGTAAAATCGGATTGCCGGAAGATGTAATCTCCGATGCTTCGGAAATTGTAGGCAGTGAATACATCAATACCGACAAGTACCTGCAAGACATTGTACGCGACAAACGTTATTGGGAAGGCAAACGTCAGACTATCCGGCAACGCGAAAAGCATATGGAGGAAACCATTGCCCGTTATCAGACAGAGATAGAAGAGTTGCAGAAGTCGCGCAAAGAGATTCTGCAGAAAGCCAAAGAAGAGGCGGAACAACTGATGCAGGAAGCTAATGCCCGCATAGAAAACACCATCCGCACCATTAAAGAAGCGCAGGCCGAAAAGGAAAAGACACGCCAGATACGGCAGGAATTAAATGATTTCCGCGAATCGCTGGACACCCTCACCGCTAAGGAGCAAGAAGAGAAAATTGCCCGCAAAATAGAAAAACTGAAAGAAAAACAGAACCGGAAAAAGGAGAAGAAAGCCAACAAGAATCAGGAAAATGCATTGTCTGCACAAGCGTTGGCAGAGCAACAGGCAAAGAAAGAAGCCGAACGTCTGGCAGCAATCGTACCCGGAAGCTATGTCAAGATAAAAGGACAGACCTCAGTCGGCGAAGTATTGGAGATAAACGGCAAGAAAGCCATCGTTGCGTTCGGAAGTATCAAAACCACAGTCAAGCTGGATAGGCTGGAACGGACAAATGCGCAGCCTAAGCAAGCGGATGTCTCTACCAAGAGTACCTATATCAGTTCTCAGACACAAGACAGCATGTACGAAAAAAAGCTGAACTTCAAGCAAGATATAGATGTACGCGGCATGCGTGGAGACGAAGCCCTACAGGCTGTGACCTATTTCATAGACGATGCCATATTGGTAGGAATGTCACACGTACGCATCCTACACGGAACCGGTACGGGCATCCTGCGCACGCTTATCCGCCAATATCTGCAAACCGTGCCCGGCGTAAGCCGTTTTGCCGATGAGCACATTCAATTTGGCGGAGCAGGGATTACGGTTGTAGACTTAAGTTAATTGAAATTTAAAACTCGAGAAACAGAAAAGTTACAATATTAACAATCCTGATAAACAAATAATCCAATAACCCATTAGCAAGATGAAATCAATCAAAGAACTGTATCGCATCGGCACCGGTCCTTCAAGCAGCCATACCATGGGACCTCGCAAGGCAGCCGAGATATTTCTGGAAAGACATCCGGAAGCTGCATCGTTCAAAGTAACATTATACGGCAGCCTGGCGGCAACAGGCAAGGGTCACATGACCAACATCGCCATTACCGAAGTGCTGCAGCCGATAGCACCGGTAGAGATTATCTGGGAGCCTAAGATTTTTCTCCCCTTCCACCCTAACGGAATGAAGTTTGTCTCCGTTGACAAAGCAGGAAAAAAGACCGACCAATGGACAGTGTTCAGTATCGGCGGCGGCGCTTTGGCAGAAGAGAATGACGGAGCATCCTCGGTCAATACACCCGATGTGTATTCCATGAGCAGCATGACGGAAATCATGCAATGGTGCGAACGTACAGGAAAGAGCTATTGGGAATACGTCAAGGAATGTGAAGACAGCGATCTATGGGATTACCTGCAAGAAGTATGGAAAACCATGCAGGATGCCGTGAAACGGGGATTGGAACAGGAAGGCGTATTGCCCGGTCCGTTGAATCTACGCCGTAAAGCTTCCACTTACTATATACGTGCCAGCGGATACAAACAATCCCTGCAATCGCGCGGACTGGTATTTGCCTATGCTTTGGCGGTAAGTGAAGAAAATGCTTCGGGCGGTGTCATCGTCACTGCTCCTACGTGCGGCTCGTGCGGAGTGATGCCTGCCGTACTCTATCACCTTTCCAAAAGTCGTGATTTCAGTGATACGCGTATCTTGCGCGCCCTTGCCACAGCCGGGTTGGTAGGAAATATAGTAAAGACCAACGCTTCCATTTCAGGCGCGGAAGTAGGCTGCCAAGGAGAAGTCGGCGTAGCCTGCGCAATGGCTTCGGCAGCCGCCAACCAACTTTTTGGCGGCAGCCCCGCACAAATAGAATATGCTGCGGAAATGGGTTTGGAACATCATCTGGGAATGACCTGCGACCCGGTATGCGGACTGGTGCAGATTCCTTGTATAGAACGGAATGCCTATGCCGCCGCACGCGCCTTGGATGCCAACCTTTACTCCTCTTTCACCGATGGTATGCACCGGGTATCTTTCGACAAAGTAGTAGCAGTTATGAAAGAAACCGGGAACGACCTTCCGTCGCTTTACAAGGAAACAAGTGAAGGCGGACTGGCTAAAGATTATAAACCGATGTAGCAGTCAGAGACAAAAGCACGTCCAACTTACTCAAAACAAAATGAAGAATCTCTTCTCTTAATATGTAAGGAGAAGAGATTCTTCATTTTGTTCCGGTTATACCTCAATCAAACAAGATTAACGCCCGGTCTTCAGCTCATCTATCGGCCAATGCGTATCGTCCTTATTGCCACTTACATCACGTTTCTGCAATAAATTACCGTCTCCGGCATAGAACAACTGATACTCCTCATTACCTCTCTCCACTTCGATAACATACTGGACAGGCTGTACGGGATATTCAAGCATATCAATATCTTCCCGTCTCCACTGCGCATATTCTCCGCCTTCGAAAGCGGTCTGTACCGTAGGCGGCAAACCTTCCCAAAGAATATCGGTCTCCGTCAATTTCCAGGTTGCCTGAACATCATACCACACATCCATTTCCCTGCCGTCCATCCAACAGTCGGCTACGAAATAATCGCCTTTCCGTTCCCATTCAATGTCCATGGCAGCAGGATATTTATCCTTAAGGGCTTTCGACACGGCATCGGGAACTGTTATATTATCGTTTTTGTCGTCATCATCGCACGCACCAAAAGCCATTGCCGCAATGAACATCATCGCTAATACTTGAATTTTTGTTTTCATCTTCTTGCTAAAAAATTTAAAGTTATACATTCTGCATTATCACAATCAATCGTCCATGCCTACAAATTTTCCTTTGCTATTGAACTTCAAGGAATAGTCATTGGCAAGTTCAACTTCCACCCCACTGCGTCTGCGTTCAATCTTGGTGATGACCTCCTGCGGGAAGTTCGTCTTTACATATTCTTTCACAGATACCGGAATCAGAGCTTCGGGCACAGCAGCTTTCTTGCAATCCACATCAGTCCAGTTTCCGTTGCTGTCAAAATCAATCTCCGTACGGTCGGTCAACAGCACCTCATAACTTTTCGAGCCCAGTATTCCGGTTTCAATCTTGATATGCGAGATTTGCGGATCGGTGAAATACCGGTTGATGAAGTTACGGGCTGTCAAAGGCAACTGCTTGGCATCGCGCGTAATGACATCACCGGCAAATGCCAACTGAACGGCTACAAGAGCCAACACAAGGATAGATAATACTTTCTTCATAATCGTTATTTTTTAATGTTACTGATTTGTTTCATATCATTCACACTGCAAATAACGACAGAGAAATAGGAAAGATTTGGGAATAATCAGTGTTAACGGTTATTTTTATTTTCTTTAACAAGTAGAAAGCAATGCATTCCATCCTGCCATTCGTAAGTAAGCCTCAATAAAGAAATCCGGGCTATGGAACGGGCTATGGCGAGTCCCAGTCCGGTGGAATCTTTCTTTCCGTCAATACTATGGTAGAAACGGCGGAACAACTTCTCACCGTCCAAAGGAGTATCACCTGTATTCTTTATTACCAGCGAATCCGGAGTAGTGAGTATCTGCAACTCTCCCCCATCCGCATTATGAAGCAATGCATTCTTCACCAGATTGGAAACCAGAATCTGTGCCAACGAATGATTACAGCGGATAATAAAAGGCTGTTCCCCCTGCTTACGCAGCAAGCGCACCTGCTTATGTTCGTATATATCCATCAAATCAGGCAGAAGGTTTTCCAGTATCTCGTCCACCGATACATCCTCCGACTCCGTGTATTGCCCGTTCTCTATACGGGAAAGCAGCAGCAAGGACTTGTTCAGTTTCACCGCACGTCCCAACGTTGAATAGATTTCATCCAGTTCCTTCATCTGCTGTTCGGTCAAGCTGTCGCTTTCAGCCAGCAGTTCCACTTTGCCGCGCACGATGGCAAGCGGCGTCTGCAACTCATGCGATGCGTTTTCTATAAACTGCTTCTGCTCTTCATAAGCCTTGTAACTGCGGTTGCCCATATCCACCGCAGCCTCGCTCAGCTGACGGAATTCACGTATCTTCGTAGGGTTCTCCAATGCCGGAACTTCTTTGCCGGGCTGGATGCCGTGCAGCCAGTCCAGTAACTTATGCAACGGGCGGAATACCCCTTTCAATATCACTTGAATGCCCACCGATGTACAAATCAGCAGCAGCAGGAACAATGCCCCCAGATACCAAAGCATTGCCTCCACCATATCGTCCCGTTCCAAAATGGAAATCATCAGGGTAAGCTCATAAAACTGTCCGTCGGGCATGCGGAATGCTGTACGCATCACGCGTACCGGTTCGTTCTCGTCCTCAAGTTCGATATACACGGTAGAGTCATAAAAAACTTCCTGATAATGATTTCCCTCCTTTTCAGAGATGGGACGGAACTTATAAAAAGACATCAATGAACCCTCCGTTTCAAGAAGGGAAGGATCGTGGAGTACGTGTTCTATTAATATTCCGGCATAATTTTCCAGCGTATCGTCCGTTTCATCAACAACCTCATCAATAATGGCATAATAAAACAATACCCCCCATACAGCCATCAGGACAAATAGCAATAAGGAGATTTTACGATATGTATAATATACCAGTTTCATAATTCGGACAATTTATAGCCAAAGCCATAAACAGCTTTCAGCTCCACAGAGGCATTGGCCTGCTTCAGCTTCTTGCGCAGGTTCTTCACCTGCGAATATATGAAATCCAACGAATCTGCCTGGTCAATATTATCACCCCACACCGACTCGGCAAGGCTCATTTTATTGATAACCCGGTTGGCGTTCACCACAAAGTAATACAGCAGGTCGAATTCCTTACGGTTCAGTTGCAAAGGAGCACCGCCTACTTCCGCCTGCCGCTTATCCGGATAGAGCAACAAATTGCCCACGGTGACAGACATATCGCCTTGTGCCTGACGGCGGCGTATTAAAGATTTTATGCGTGCATTCAGTTCTGCCAGATGGAAAGGCTTCGTCAGATAATCATCCGCCCCCAGTTCCAGACCGTCCACTTTATCGTCCAGCGAATCCTTGGCGGAGATGATGAGCACACTGTCCGTACGGCGCAAGTGCTTCAGCTCGCGCAACAAATCCAGACCGCTTCCTCCAGGCAGCATAATGTCCAATAGGATACAGTCGTAATCATAGTCGTTTATCTTGTCCAGGGCCGAAAAATAATCGGCAGCCGTTTCTACGACAAATTTCTCTTTCAGGAGCGAAGTGCGGATTGTTTCCCGCAAATCTTGCTCATCTTCTACAATCAGGATTTTCATGTCGGCAAAAAAAACTCACAAATCTGGAATCATTCTGGAATAGCCCGTATATCAATTGGAAACGGCATCTTCCCCATACACCTCTTCCAGCAGTTCCTCTTTCGCCATGGAGATTTTGCCATCCGCGGAAACCGTCAGCCGGAGAGGCACATAAAGGTCGGATTGCGGATAGCAGATGCTGGCGGCATAGATAATGCCCTGAGGCGTTGTCTTATCATAGACCAGTCCTTCCAGAATGGCATATTTCAGAAAGCGGGCATCGACCAGTGAGGCGAAACTTTCCTTCGTAAACACCTTGTCCACAATCTGTTTTCCGCCACAGGTGATGCGCAGCGCAATGCTGTTGTCGATAAACCTCTCTCCCTGCTCATTCGTTACAACAGGCAGACTCTCGTCCGGGCGGCGGACAACAGACGAACGGTACTCCCTGCCTTTGTAGGTAATGGTCACTTTCGTATCGGAAACCTGCATACGCTGTGGAGCAGATATCACTGTGCTGTCTTTCATCAAGACCTGTACATCGTCTCCGCCTTTATTCCGCGATGTGCAGGAAATAACCGACAACAGCACCGCACAAGTCACTATATAAACAAGAGTCTTCATTGATTCTTTTTTTTATTGACAAGGGCAAAGGAACAAAAAGAGCGGGAGAAATACAAATGAAAGCCATTAAAAACAGCAAGGGAGCATACCAAAAGAAAAACATCAGGTACATTCCGCCCCCTCTCATTGCCGTCAAATACATCCGAAGAATCTGCCTTCAATCAAGGTTCGTTCAGGTAACGGACGATTATTCCCACTTGCCTCGGCATAAATGTCCGCACCCTTGCGTGGTATCCCGTAAGCAGCAATTCCGCATACAATTCGCTGTTACGTTTAATCCAGCGCGTCAGCGTACGGATAGCACACCGTGCCGTTGTGTTGGGGCAATACAGGCATGCCAGCTCTCTTTTCGTATACGTTCTGATACGGAAGTCATTTTCATTTTCCATAGTTTTTTGCAGATTTATCATCAAAGTTTTTTTATTAGAGATACCAAAGATACAACATCCGAAAGGCGAAGTCAAGCAATCGGAGAAAAGATATGAACCTTTCCTGAAAAAAGTTCATATCCCTCTCTTTTACTTTCGCTTACCGTTCCAGGCGGACTGAAAGAATGTTATCCCAACGGATTTTCTTCTTCCCCGTTTCCGCCGGTTCCCGGAGTAGAACCGCCTCCCGAAACAGTTTCCGTTTTTTCCCAACTTGCTCTCGTCACGCTGGCACGTGTCAGCATCTCCCTGAAGTACTGTCCCGGCGTAAAAATTATTTTCCGACGATAAACCGTATCCGACTTCACATCCTCTTCCCTGTCCTGACTCTTTGCATTAATACCCGGTCGGAAACAACCGAAATCACCCAACTGTACGGAAAATCCCTTGTTAATGTTAATGTTCAATGTGTCTATCAAGCCATCCAGAACCATTTTTACCACACCACGCGGGGCCATGCCTATCTTGGTGACTTCATCGCACAAATCGCCAAACTGTATTATACCAAGCGTTTTCAGTTGCGCTACATACTTTTCCGTTTTTGTCTGATCAAAACCGAATACTTTCTTTTTCACTTCGTAATTCAATGCCATAACTTTTTTTAATTTAAACGATTAATAAATTTGTTTTTCGGTTTTGTTTGCTCGTCAGTTTGCAAAACCTGCTTCTCTGTGATCACAATACAAAGATACAACAGGCGCAAAGCGACATGGTGCTTTAACTGTCGTTTCAGTAAGTTACAGTCATGATAAAGAGGATTAATAACAATAGATAAGCTATTGATAAACAAAGATATATATACCTATAAAAAACTTTTCACTTTTTTCCTGCATACACCACATTTCTCCCCATTCCGTATCTCACCAACACTCCGTCTCTGATAAACTGATTCAAATCGTTAACGGCCTGCTTGTAGCTACGTCCCGTCAGACGGGCATACTGGGCACGGTTGATGCAAGGATTCCGCTGCAAATATTCGTCCAGCAATTGAAAGCGGCGCTCCATAGACGAAAGGTTATCCGAGGAAAGCGGCACGACGGGTTGCGGCCTGCGCTCAAGCCTCATCTTACCGCTTAAATCTTCGTGAAATTTCTTCCCTAGACGGAAATTCAGTCCGCGCAAGGCAACTGACGCGGCACGTACCTCATCTTTCTCCATCGCACGGCGCCGACAACTTAATGAGGGCGTAAAATAGCCCAACTCGCCCAATTCTACCGTCCAACCGTTGGCCAGGCAATCGCGCAGCTCGTCCATGAACGCTGCCATCGCACCCTCAAGCACGCTGCGGCTGATACCCGTAAACAAGTGGACACGGTCTATAAACTCTTTTCTATCAATCGTTCCCTTAGCCACAAAACGGGCGTAAAGGGGTTGTTGCTCACCGGTGCGGCGAATATCGGGTTTCTCCAGAAGGTCATAATAGGCACTCATACTTTTCAAGATGCTAAGTTTTCACCATTGCTACACTCAGCATCCTTTCTCACGGTGACAAAGAGAGAAAGCCGTTTCTTCAATTAAATTGTTCCGCCACGGGGTAAATTTTGTTCCATCATGGAGAAAGTTCTGTTCCACCGTGGCGGAATGGAATTTACTCCATGGCGGAACAGTTTGGCATTAGGAAGTAAAGATACTGCTATTTTGCCGGATAAGCAATAAAAGCTACAAAAAAAGAGAATAATAGTTTCGCCTGCCGTCACAGCGCTTTCCAGAACTTCTGGAAATCCCGGTAGCGCCCGTAGCATACCAACCGGTCGCCTGCCTGTATCCGGTCATCATCCGGCAGTTCGTTCACCACATCATGCTCGGTGAAAGAGATACCCAGGCAATTCTTCAAAGTCTCGGCACGCTTCAGAGCAAGCAGTTTCAACCCGAACTCGCTGTCAAGCTTCAGTTCATTTACATTATAACCTATAAATTTTTCGGGCACAGTAAAATTCACAACGTAATAATTGGAATCCACCCGGAACGTTTCGATGTCGGCGCCAAACTCAAGCAGATGAACCAGTCCGCGGGCCGCATCCTCCTCAGGAGTAAGGATACGATCCAGGCCGAAAGCCTCCAGCACCGAACGGTGCACCCCGTCGATAGCCCTTGCATAGATGCGTTTCACCTTTTTCTGTTTCAACAGCGCCACCACCCGGATGGAAGCGCCGAAATTCTCGCCGATAGCGACAATAACGACATCGACACTATTCAAAGGAAGCACGGACAAAGCCTGCCCGTCGGTTGCATCAATCACAAAGGCGGTTGCCACCTTGTCCTTCAAACTATCCACACGGCCGGCACTGATGTCCGCACCTATCACCTCATGTCCCAAAGCCGAAAGCTCCTCGGCAAGCACATGACCGTAATTACCCAAACCGATAATAATATATTTCATAATCAATCAATGTTAGCATTTCACACACCTGTTTCCAAATCTCACTTAGTTAATGATAATCTGTCCGCTCGGATACTGGTACTTCGTATGTTTTTTCTGCTTGATGATGCCGAGCATCAGTGTTATAAGCCCCACACGTCCGACAAACATTAAAAGCGCCACCAGCAACTTGCTGTCGCTGCCCAGCAAGGGAGTGGCATTCAGGCTGGAGCCGACCGTACTGATGGCCGAAACACATTCAAAGGTAATAGCAAGCAGGGATAGTCCCGGCTCCAGGATACTGATGATGAAGACAGACACGAACAGCACTCCGAACGACATCACCACCGTAGCATTGGAACGGCGGATAGAGTCGTGCGACAACTCACGCCCGAACACCTCCACCCGCTCCGTGCCGCGCAATACCGCCACAAGATTCAGCACCACAACCGCAAAAGCGTTCACTTTGATACCGCCTGCGGTGGACTGCGAACCGCCGCCAATCCACATAAGAATAAGGTAGAGCAATAAAGTCTGTACCCCCAGGCCGGCTAAATCCACACTGGAAAAACCCGCCGTACGGGGACAGGCGGCATTGAAAAACGCCTGTGTCCACTTATCGGCAACCGACATCCCCGCAAAAGACGCGTTCCACTCAAAAAAAGCGATACCGGCCGTGCCCACCGCCAAGAGCAGGAAGGTAACAATCAGCACGATACGCGTATTCAGGTTATAAAGATGGTAGAAACGGCGGCCGTCCCACTCCCATGTATGCAAAAATCGCCAGAAACGGCGTATATGATAAAGGATAATGTCCTTGAAGTTCACCAATATGGGGAAACCGATACCGCCAAGAATAATCAGCAGTGAAATGTATATATAGAACGGGTTATGCCCCTTCATCAGCAACGGATTGCCCAAATTGCCCGGCAAGGTGGAAAACCCAGCATTGCAGAATGCCGATATAGAATGAAAAGCCGAAAACGCCAGTTCTTCGTGCACGTCCATCCCCATCGTACCATGAATATCGCTCCAGATGGCAAACGTACCTATCCCCTCTATCACCAATGTAAAGCCAAGGATATACACCAGTGTGGACAACAGCGAATTCAGAGAATTGGAACTGACCATATCGCGCACCACCAACTGATTATACAAAGAGGTATTCCCCATGAAGAACATCGCGAAGAAACTTGTCAGCGTCATCACCCCCAGACCGCCAATCTGAATCAGCAGAATGATGATTACAAAACCCGTTGTCGTGAAAGTGGATGCCACGTCTACCGAAGTCAGTCCCGTCACACACACCGCACTGGTGGAAATAAACAGCGAATCCACCCACGAGATGCCCGCCACCGTAGAACGGGGAAGCATCAGCAACCCTGTCCCTATGAGTATGATAATGAAGAAACTGACCGCCAGGATAAGCGAAGGGTTTGTCCGTCGCCCCAGCAACCGTACCAGCCCATACGACAGATTCAGGAAAGACAGCACCAGCAGCAATACAAGATGATAGGCCTTGCCGTTCAGAAAATCCCAGACTGCCTGCACGGCGCCTTCCACTTCCGGGCGATGAAAGACAACCGGAACCAGCGTCAGATAAAGCAGAAAAGTCAATATCCAGGTCAGCGTACTGAAAGTCTGCCTCGTATCTTTATACTCCAAAAGGATATGCAAGGATATATCAACCAGAAAAACAATCCACACACCATGGTACAGACGCTGCAATTGGTGAGCCTCCGCTGCCGAAATGGTAAATCCGTGTTCGTATACCAGACCGACAATCAGCAGAATGGACGCCAGGTACGTCAAGGCTGTCATTACTCCCAACGCCACGCGTATATAAGGATGAATCCATTTATTCTGGTACAAAAAGAACTTATGATAGAGCTTCATAAATATATCGGTTAATGAGACATGGCAAACTTAGACAAATCTGCCCTTATAAACAAAAAACAATGGAAAAAAGAAATTGGTTTAAAAATAATAGCTACATTTGGACACAGAATCACTTTTAATTTATAATAACCACTATGAGCAACAAAACAAAAAGATTCATCCTTCCGGAAGAAGAAATTCCACATTACTGGTATAATATACAGGCCGACATGGTGAACAAGCCCATGCCGCCGCTCAACCCCGCCACCAAGCAACCGCTGAAAGCGGAAGATTTGTATCCCGTTTTTGCAGAAGAGCTCTGCCGCCAGGAACTCAATCAGACCGATGCCTGGATTGAAATACCCGAACAGGTGCGCGAAATGTACAAATACTACCGAAGCACTCCGCTGGTGCGTGCCTACGGACTGGAAAAAGCGCTGGGTACACCGGCACATATCTATTTCAAAAACGAGAGTGTGAGCCCGATGGGGTCTCATAAACTGAACTCCGCCATACCGCAGGCCTACTATTGCAAGCAGGAGGGTGTGACAAACGTCACCACCGAAACCGGAGCCGGACAATGGGGAGCTTCGCTGGCTTATGCCGCCCGCCTCTTCGGGTTGGAAGCCGCCGTATACCAGGTAAAAATCAGCTATGAGCAAAAGCCTTACCGCCGCAGTATCATGCAGACCTTCGGTGCGCAGGTAACTCCTTCGCCCTCCATGTCCACCCGTGCCGGAAAAGACATTCTGACCGCTCACCCCAACCACCAGGGTTCGCTGGGTACGGCCATTTCCGAAGCCATCGAGCTGGCACGAACCACACCCAACTGTAAGTATACGCTCGGTTCCGTATTGAGCCACGTCACTCTGCACCAGACTGTAATCGGCCTAGAAGCCGAAAAACAAATGCAAATGGCCGGCGAATATCCCGATATGGTCATTGCCTGCTTCGGAGGCGGTTCCAACTTCGGAGGCATCGCATTCCCATTCATGCGCCACACCATCCTCGAAGGCAAAAAGACACGGTTCATTGCCGCCGAACCGGCCTCCTGCCCGAAACTGACACGCGGCAAATTCCAATACGACTTCGGCGATGAAGCCGGATATACCCCGCTGCTGCCGATGTTTACCCTGGGACATAATTTCGCTCCCGCCAACATCCATGCCGGCGGTCTGCGCTATCACGGTGCAGGCGTCATCGTATCGCAACTGCTGAAAGACGGCTATATGGAAGCAACGGACATCAAACAACTCGAATCGTTCGAAGCCGGCTGCCTTTTCGCACAGGCAGAAGGAATCATCCCTGCACCGGAGTCCTGCCACGCCATTGCAGCCACTGTACGCGAAGCAAATAAATGCAAGGAAACGGGCGAAGAGAAAGTCATCCTGTTCAACCTGTCCGGCCATGGCCTCATCGATATGGCATCGTACGACAAGTACCTTGCCGGCGATTTGCAAAACTATGAACTGACCGACAACGATATCCGGAGAAATCTGGATGAAATAGGCAATCTGGTCTAATAGATATTTGCCATACTGACGAGCGGTTCATAGAGTTTCTCTATGTCCTGCGAATCCATTTCAATCTGCACCTGGTCTCCCGGAATCAGACTTGTTTCCGCAGGGACCAGGTTTTTTCCATCCCTATGCACATTGATGATAACACAGTGTTCGGGCAAGGAAAGCTCGCTTACTGCCTTGCCGTCGAGGTAAGAACCGGTCATGACTTCCACAGACAGCGTATACCGTTTTTCTTCACGGAAATCGGGAGAGTTAATCATATCCTCGTATAAAATCACATTGAAAGACTTCATCTGGAGCAACTCCGTAAAATAATACGTCAAACCGCCTACCACCACCGAGGGATAAAAGACTTCGAAATGTCCGGTTATCTCCGTTATCAGCACAATCGCCGTAAGCGGTGTACGCTCAATGGCCACCAAAAATGCCGACATGGATATCAGCATGACATAAGTGATATTCTGGGGTTCGATAATGCCGTACTTTACAGCGACCAGTCCTACAAGCTGCCCCAACAGTCCGCCCGTTACCAAAGTGGGAATAAAGTTACCACCCGGCAAGCCTGAAGACACGGAGCACACCGAGAACCCGAAATGCAACAGCATGACGGCAAGCACCCACATTATTTCCGTACTGCCGTTCTGTGCCTGTTGCAGCAAGAACTGCTCGCCGCCACCGGTCAGGTTTACCTGCATCAACGAGATAATGTAGGCAACCAGTACCAAATAAAACATCTTGATATATACCGGAGACTTGACCTTAGAATATACCCGCTTGAACGAAATCATAAGCACAGAGTATATCTTGCCGGCAATGGAAATGATAACAGCCAACAAAAGGAAATACTTCATCCGGACAAGAAAAGTCAAAACAGGTTCCGACACCTCAATCAGATGATAAGGGTTCACGGGAAAAACCAAACCGGCAACCGCTCCTGCCACTACACCCGCCAACAACGTAGTAATGGCTGTCTTAGGTGCATCGAAACGTTCGATGGATTCGATAACAATCAATGAAGAGGCCAATGGCGCAGCAAAAGCAGCCGCAAGCCCCGCCCCTGCTCCTGCCGCCAGCAACTGCTTCCGCTCGCCCTGCAGAATATGTGTCCATCGGGACACGAGACTGCCGATATAAGAGCCTATCTGCACAGAAGGCCCCTCACGCCCCAATGACAATCCGGCTGCCACAGAAAGAATTCCACCAGCGAATTTGGAAACCAGCTCCACAAACGGGTGTTTATAGGTTATGCGTCCGTTGATTGCCCCGCGTGTCTGCGGAATGCCGCCGCCACTGATAAGAGGCATCCTGCCTACCAGAAAGGACACAAACATCAGAATCCCCCAAAACAGCAGGAACAGGAGTATATGCCAATACCAGGCAGGACGGGATGCGAAAAAGTCGCTGCGGATATGTAACAGGAAATAAAGCAGATAATGATAACAGACCGCAATAAGCCCTGTCAGCAATCCCACAATCATGCTGACAAAATAAAGCCGCGCATCTACCAACTTCAACTTCCAGATATGCCAGCCGCGAACCGTTTTCCAATTCTTTATTTTCTGAAAAAAACGCATGGAGTATTCTTTGTTATCTGCATTCCCCTACAACAATTTCTCTCCTGCGAAGTTCTGAACCGGCTACCCGATTATATTTATTTTACCCTCTCAGCATTGCTGATAATAAAAAAGAATCTCCCCGTCAAGCCATACACAGAGAGGAGATTCTTCGCTACATTCAAAAGAAAAGAACGGAGCTTTTTATATTATGACACACTTATTATATTAAGCCACAGTTTTTCCGGAAGCTTAAGACTTCTGTGCAGAACGTACCGGGTGTTTATGTTTTCCTTGCGCAACAGCCTGCTTTTTTCTGCGGTCAAATTCTTTTTTCAACTTGTTGGCATTGTTCTGTTCCGTCCGGTAAATCTTCATAATCTGTTTGGGAGAAAGTATTTTTCTGAATTCATCATAATATTTCTCACGCACATCCAGTATCTTACGACTTTGGGCAAAACGTCCTTTTATCTGCTGCTCCACCTCGGCATCCGTCAGCACCGGTTTAGGTTGCGGCTTCATGCCTTTCTGCTCCGTTCCCTGCCCGGAGGAGGGGTGCCTGCGGTTCATCATTCTGCATTCGCGCAACTCCTTCAAATAGTTCTGATAAACCGGTACAAATCTGGCAGCTGCGGCATCATCCAACATCAGTGTGTTCACCATCTGATTGGTCTGGCGTTCCATGAACTGCTCCGGTGTGTGACGTTGCCTTTTATCTTTATTCACCTGGTTTTGAGCAGAGAGACTGAACTGACCGCCTATCATAAGGCACGTCAGAAATACGTAAATGAATTTTGCTTTCATAATTCTTCTTTTTTTAAGACAATACTATTAATTTAAAAATATATCGCTTTCGGAGAAGCTGACGAGCTCTTCCAGCTCCTCGTCCGACATTTCACGAATCCATTTATCAGCAGGGGCCGCCGCCGTACAATTCCCGGTATCCAGCATCTGCCCTCCTCTATCACCTTCCCTGAAAAGAGACGGCATAAACAAAAAGCCGACCAATGCCGCAGCTATGGCAATACCCGCAGAAACGGTTATCCACAAACGATGCCCCGCCGGCTTGCCACCATACGTATGCTTCCGCACATTACGCTGCATTTCGTCAAAGAAACCTTCGGGCACACGATAGGGAGTCTTTTTTCCTATATCATCAAAATCAAACTCTTTTTTCATAATCTCAATTATTTAGTATGTACTCTTTAATCTTTTCCTTCGCATAATGATAATTCACCTTAAGCGTATCTGCCTTACCGTCGAGAATGCGGGCGATTTCCTCGTAATCAAGTTCATCATAGTAGCGGAGATTGAATATCAACCGTTGCTTCTCCGGCAATCTCAATATGGCTTCCTGAAACTTGACGGCCAGCTCATTTTCATAATCCACATAGTCGGAAGCCTTCAAACGGGAAATCAGGCTCTCCTGAATATCTTCGGTTGAAACAGTTTCCCGCCTTTTACGGCTATTCAACAAGCGGAGACTTTCATTCGTTGCAATCCGGTAAATCCATGTGCTCAGTGAACTCTCGCAACGGAATTGCTCCCAGTGCCTGTACACTTGAATAAAGACTTCCTGCAATACATCCTCCGCATCTTCGTGCAGCACTACCAAACGCCGTATATAATAATATATCGGTTCCTGAAAACATTCCACCAACAGTTGAAAGCCCTGTTCACGGTTGGATTTATATATTTGTCGAATCTTGTTTTCGTTTATCATCAGTTCATCCGGGTTTTACTGGTTAGAAAGGAGAAATGGGAAGAAGTTAAATGAGACGGAGCGTATTTGTCGTTTATTAACAAAAAAAGTCGGGGCTGCATCTTTACAAGACACAGCCCCGACCCATCTGTTTATAAGTTTACGGCAATTACCAGAATCTGTTTCGCTCAGGATTATACTCAAATCCCACTCTTTTCAGTGTCCGGACAATTACTTCTTTCTCAACGTTCATATCCTCACAAAGTGCGTCCAGTGAAGGATAGAAATCACGCAATTTCATATTGATGAAACTGTACAGCATCATCGGATCTTCAGGCAATTTCATAGTCACAATCTTTGTTTAAATTAAACACTAATACCGGGCGCAAAAATACAATAAAATATCATACGAAAGAGTATTATCCCTTGAAATCTGCAAGTTATCCATGCAAACGATTGAAATGGCACGTCAATTAAAACGTTGCGGTCCCCTCTGGCTAACGATTACATAGATAATGACCGGCGCTCCGATAATCGGTGTAACTGCATTCAAAGGTATAATACCTGCCTCACCGGGCAGAACGCAAATCAGGTTGCAAAGCAATGCTACCGCTCCACCGCTCAAGATAGTCACAGGCAACAAGGAGTTGTGATTGGCTGTCCGCAATACCATACGGGCTATATGAGGAACGGCAAGTCCGATAAATGCAACCGGTCCGCAAAAAGCGGTGGTTATGGCAGTCAGCAAACCGGTGATGACCAAAAGCCAGTTGCGCACATATCGTATATTGATTCCCAAATTCTCCGCATACCGCTCTCCCAGCAATAATGCGTTCAGAGGTTTTATCAGTAATAAAGAGCCGAATAATCCGGCAACGGTCACCAATGCGAAAGCAGGCATTTGCTGGAGAGAGACACCGCCAAAATTACCCAATCCCCATACCATATAAGATTGCACTCCCTCTGCCGTAGCAAAGAAATTCAGCAGGGCAATGGCGGACGAAGCGATATAACCTATCATGATACCCGTTATCAGCAACATGACATTGCTTTTTAACAGCGTAGAAAAGAAAAGGATAAGTCCCATTATCAGCATAGCACCTACAAACGCCCCAGCCAATACGGAGAAGAAACCGGACAAACTGAATGTTCCGGCAGATATGCTTCCACCAAAAAACAGCATCACGAACGCCACTCCCAGACTCGCCCCGGAGTTAATGCCCAGAATAGACGGGCCTGCCAGCGGATTCTTAAAAGCGGTCTGCAACATCAGTCCGCAGACTGCCAGTGCACCTCCGCAAAGCAATGCTGTCAAGGCTTGAGGCAGGCGGGACTCCCATACAATAAAACTCCAGCTTGCCTTCTCGCCTTCATGCCCCATGAGTATGCTGAAAACATCGGATACGGGAATCGGAACCGACCCTATCAGCAGATTAGCCATAAACAGTAATACAATTACCATTCCTAATCCGATGCCATATTTCCATCCTTTATTCATTCAATTTGCAAAAATAGCGCAAACCGCCTAAATCTCCTATTTCGGGATGTAAAATCTGTATCAAATCCGACAACAAATAGTCCGGACGGAAAGGAGTTTCTTCATAAAAAGGAACTTTTACCGTGTTACATCCGTAAATATTCCGTGTTTTGAATGCTTTGAAGCCAGTATAACCTATATAATCGGCTTTCAAATCAGAGTAGGTCATATCACGGTCTCGATTGTACTTAATAGTCCATACATCTGCATCACCAGCCTTGTCAAAAACTGTTTCAAAAGCCAAAGGAATGGAACCGCTGTGTTTATCTTCCGCAAAAGCATAACGCCCGCAGGCATCATTAAACAAACGTCCGATTGTACTGCAACCACCCGGTACATACCAGGCAGAACCGCTTTTCAGTTCACTGACAATAGACAAAGACGAAGACGAAAGTGAAGCACGTTTTCTAAGCTGGTTATAACAACTATCCACCTCGGCAAAAAGGCTGTCGGCTTTTGAGACAACACCAAAAAGCAACCCGTAGAAACGCATCCATTCGGCACGCCCCAAAGCGGAAGTCTCCATATAGTCGGCACACTCGATAATAGGAATATTCAGCTTTTCAATACGTCCGTAACCACCGCTATTCTCAAACGGAGAAAGCAAAATAGCATCGGGATGCAGGTCGATAATCTTTTCCATATCAGGATTCATACCGTCACCACAGTCGGTAACCGTTCCGTTACGGTATCCGTCCTGTATAACCGGGAGTTTAATGTACTTCAAGTCACACACACCGCCTATACTGCCTGCAGCTCCCAACTTATCCATAAGACTGCAATGAACCGAGGAATAAATGACCGATTTGCGAAGCGGAGTACGGACAATTGTCCCCTCGGGCAGGTGAATCGGCAAAGGCTGGGATGCCGGAACCAAGATATAGGTGTGCAATGTTTTCAGGGTATCCCAAGGGTTACGTAAAGTGGCAATAATGTAGTCGGGATAATTTACTAACGTGAGGTTATCGGCATAACGCAGAGGGATAGTATCACCGGATATAAAAACAGAGACAGTCTTGTCCTTCCCACTACAAGCGGAAAGGAACAAGACCAGTGTCAGCATAAGAAACAATAATGTAACTTTTCTCATTTTTAATTAAAGAATACAGCAGAATTGGGATTCTGACCACCACAATCGAACTTTTCTATGAAAGTTCCATCTTTCTTGAAACGGTAAATGTTGCCATTACCTGCAGCAAAATAGGTTGTACCAATATAAATATCACCATTATCATCATTCACCTGTAACATAGACGTACTTGTTGTTGCCAGTTCTTTAGGAGCATCATCTTTCAAGAAAGAAGACTGGTTCAATGTTTTGGTTTTAATATTATAAGTACTGAAATGATTGGTTGTAACAGCAGGATTTACATTCCAGTTTGTCAATGAATTAATCAGATACACTACATCATCATCTGCAGCCATATAAGTAGCGTGACCAATGTTAGTCACCTCGTTACTATTGGCCGGATCTATTATTTGTAAAACATAACCCTCCTCTACAAAAGAATAGTCCCATGCTATGAGAAATATCTTATCATCTTCTTCCATCAAAACATTAGGATTTGTTGCCACAGCTAACTTTTCTTTTAAAGTAAATGTAGCCAAATCCACAACAAATACATCATTCAGATAAACCCACTTCCCGTCAACCTGCTTATAAGAATTAGCCACATAAAGCATGTTATTACTAATTGCTACACCTTCCAGATTATAGCCATTCTCAATAGCTAACTTCTTTTCCACGTTTAACGTATTGGCATTAATCTTTGCCACGACACCACCATAGAAAGAAGCATAAATATAACCGTTTTCGGCTGCTATTGCACGGATACCAGCCGCCAAATCCGGATCATCCACAAATGACGCACGAGTCTGTTCCACACCGGCTGCATTCAGTTTTACCAGATAGTTGGAGCCATATACTGCTACATACATTCATTGTATTCAATCATCGTCTGACCAAGGTCTCCCAACTTAGCCTTATTTTGTTTCTGAAAAATATCACCGATAAAATCAGCACCTCCATTAGGAGCATAAAAAGCAATATTTGCGTTGTTAGCACCTTGCGTACCTGCATTCAGGAAAAAGGCACGCACTTGCGGCAAAGCAACTGTTGAGCCTGAATCATCTAACAAATCGTCATCATCACTACAAGACGCAAATGAAACACTTAACGCGAGCATACAAAGCATGCTGACTAATAAACTTCTTACTTTCATAATTCTTACTTATTTAATTGGTTAAAATTCAATTGTTCCCGTCAGTCGCCAAGAGCGTCCCGGCATAGGATAATATTTTATCACATCATACTGTGTATCTGTCAGATTAATGATTTCGGCCTGCAAACGCAATTTACAATGCCGAAAAGAGAAGTTTCTGGAAAGACTGACCGTATGCTCCATGTATCCGTCAATTCTATTCTCAGGTATATTCTGTGACATACTATACCGCTCGCTTACCCCTACAATGGAATACCCCACATTAACCCACGGCATTTCCAAAACTGCAGATACATTCCCGCTATGCTTAGGGGTGTAAGGCAGCTGATCTTTATAACTTTTGGAAGTGGCATCGGTCAAGTCTATAGCTTTCTGCCAAGTATACCCACCCGACACAACAAGCACCGTATTTTTACCTAATGAAGCTGCCGCCGCCAATGTAGCATCCATTCCCGTAACATGAACTTTTCCATAATTAGCCATCTTCCAGGCATAGGTGGTAGGGAATGCAACGATCTTATCAGTCACATCATTATAATAACCGTCAACAGTGACTGATAGATAATTTAAAAAAGAAGAAAAGGACCTGCTCCATGTTATGCCCATATTATACTCATTAGCCTTTTCCGGACGCAGACTTCTGTTGCCCAACCGATAATAATACAGGTCATTGAATGTAGGCATACGGAAAGTACTTTTATACATTAACCGCAAAAAGAGCAATTGTTCTTGCCAGGGCTGTAAACTAACCGTAAAAGAAGGAGCCAGACGTTGAAAGTCAGCAGGTGCATCACCTATTTTCACATGTTCGGTTACATTGGTATAGACCAACGAACCGGTAGCTGTTATCCTACCCTGCCGATAACGAGCGTTAAAAGCTGTCAAAGAAGTATATCTTATAGGAAAAGGACAGTCCGGTAAATTACTGCGCAATTTATTGATAATTCCGTCTTGCGCCAAAGATAAAGACAAAACATTCCATGGACGATATAATGCAGTTGCCGACAAATAATATTCATCCTGCCGATGCACAGCCCGGTACAACCCGTCTGCATACTCATTGCCTTTATCTTCGTATTTATTCCATCCATGATTATATTTGGCTTGTGCCTGTAAAGACCATTTCTGTGAAAAATCCTTCTTGTAACGAGTTTGTATAAAAACATTCTCATCCCAAAGAGTTTCATCTGAAATAGGATTATAAAGTGTCACCGAACCGGGCAACCCCCGTTTTGAATAAAAGTAATAGGCCTTCAATTCCAAATTACTACTATCTTTGAAAGTATGAAATAAGGTAGGCTCTATCTGATAAGTATAGATTGCCGAATTATTACGCTTTTCTTCCGTCACATATTTTCCGTTCACTAACGTGAATGGATAATTACCATCAGCCCGCATATAATTTCCATTCAACGAAAAGGAAGTACGGCTACCTGCTTTCTGCCACCACCGGATTGAAGGACTGACGTAGCCAAAAGAACCGCCTCTCATCTGCACCCGAAATGCGGAATTGCGTTCATTTTCAAAATGCGGTTTTTCCGTTTCAATACTCAACACCCCTGCCGATGCATACATACGTGCCGATTGCAACAAGTCTTCCGGTTGCCCGATATTCAGGGAAAGCACAGAGACATTATCCAACGAAAAACGACCAATATCTATTTGTCCCGCCTGGCAGTTGCTCACAACAACCCCATCATAACTGACAGCCGTATGTGCCGTTCCCATATTACGGACGGAAACGGTTTTCAACCCACCTATTCCTCCATAGTCCTTTACATTAGCACCGGCAAAACGACGTACGGCATCTGCCATATTCTGTATGCCCAATTGGCTAATATCCTGTTGCGACAAAGTTTGGATGGGAACTGATGAAGTTACTTTATTGGGTAATCTACGGGCTGTCACTGTCACCTTCTCTATTTGGTGCACTTTTCCTGTAATTGTATCCCTGACCACTTCTTGTGCAGAAAGGGAAACTGCACACAAAAAACCGATAGCACAGACTATCCGTACTTTAGTTCTTCTCGCCATACAAAGTAAGCAAAGATTATCTTAAAACCACTTACACACTGTCCGCTTTCCTCGAACGGACAATTTTTTGACTTCGTTTTGCAGGTCTTCTGACTTATTCCTGATGTATCACCTTCCCATTCTTCAAGAACAGTGGCATAAGTATTAATACATCTTTTACGGAACTTACAGCAGCGGGACTGTTCGGGACTTTCACCCGATTCCCTTTTCATCCGCTTCTCCGGATAGAGAACGCGAAACAAAACGCCGGCAAAGATAGGAATATATATAATAAGTCTATAAATCTTACAACAGTTTCTTCAAAAAAACATTCATTATTTTATAAGAAGCATAACTTAACCCCTTTCTGCGAGAAGGTAACCGATGAAAGGAAAAACGGGCACATATACAAGAACATAATGCTCCCATAAAGAACAGAAATCCGGCAGAACTTCTGATATCTCCCATCCCGACCAAAGGTGACACGATACCTCCAAATGCAAAACCTATTGCCCCTAAAAGAGCCGAAGCTACTCCGGCATTCCTACGTTCACAGTCCATAGCCAAAGTGTTGGAAGCAGTAAAAGCCATTCCTACCATTGAAAGCAAACAAAAGACCAATGCTTCATAAACCCAGAAATTACAATTCAGAAAGAATGCAACGGAAAGTAGTACGGAAATAAACAACATCCCATGATTTCCTATATGTAAGGCATGTTCCATGGTAGAACAACGCACAGACAATGCTGAAGATATTACCATTGCAACCGCATTAACCCCGAAGCAAACACTGAACAGCATGGGTGAAAGACCATAATGTTGTTGCATAATAAAAGGAGCGGAAGCAATATTGGTGAACAGAACACCCATTGTAAAACCGTATTGCAAAATGTAACGCACATATTGGCGGTTACGTAATACGGCACCGAAACGGTGATACATATCTACACATCTTATATTTTGCCTTTGTCCAATTGGCAGAGACTCCTTAAAACGTACACTTCCGATAACCAGAAGAACGCCCAATGCAAACAAAAACCAGAAAATGCCATGCCAACCTCCAAAGTCAGCCAATGCCCCACCGCCTATCGGAGCAACTACCGTAGCTATTCCATTGACAGCGCCAATAGTAGCCAACATGCCAGCAAGCTCATGAGCAGAATATTTATCGGCAGCAATAGAACGGGATATCACAACTCCTCCCGCTCCGGCAACTCCCTGCACAAAACGCCACAACACAAACTGTGATATGTCCCGGGAGAAGATACAGCCTACAGTAGAAATCAGAAATAGACCCATAGCTACCAACAAGGGAGAACGGCGACCGTACTTATCACTTAACGGACCAAAAACCAATTGTCCTATCGCCAGCCCCACCATACTCGTAGTAAGCCCTAACTGCACTTTTGAAGATGTAGTCTGGAAGAAATCCGACATTGCCGGTAAAGTAGGAAGATACATGTCCATAACAAATGGACCAAAAGCGCTCAACATCCCCAAAAACACCAATATGAAACCTTTTGAATTTTGTTTACCTGTCATTATCTTTCCCTCTTTTAAAATCGGCGGCAAAATTATCCCATATTTTCCAAACAGCCTATGGCTTATCTTGTACAAAACATTTCATTTTCGGAACAATATACAGTATTATCATTGAATATTAGTATATTTGTTGCGTAAAACAGAACTTTATTCACATGTACGAACAAATATCTCCAGACACTTCCCATATCAGATATGAAGAAACCGACTTGTCGTATCTGAAACTACGTCCATACCGTTTTAAATGTGGCATATACTTAATCTGCATACAGGGTAAAAGCATTATTTCGACAGGAGTGCAACAATATGCTTTTGATGAACAAACCGAATTAATTTTCCTTACAGGCAGCCTCATCCAGATAATACAGGCCTCTGCCGATTTTAAAGTACGGATACTTCTATTTCCCAAAGACGTTTTCCTAAAAGCAATACTACCGATTGATACCCCCTACTTCAATTACGTACATGAACACCCGCATTATCATCACACGGCAGATGAAAGGAGTCAGAATACGTGGCGGGAAATTGTATTATGGATGGACGTTGCCCAAATGCTTTTCAAGAACAACAACACACTCTTGTTCAGAAAACAACAAGAACTTAATTTCCTTCAAAGCATATTAATGTGGCTTTTCAATACTATTCCGGAAAAACTGGCTGCCAATAAGCAATATAGCAGAAAACAGATGCTCTGCCACCAGTTCATGCAACTGATACGCGAACACAGTACTTGCGAACATCAAGTTCCGTTTTATACGGAACAGCTCTGCATAACTCCTCGTTACCTATACGAAATCACCACTCAATACATGAATGGAAAAACGCCTAAACAACTGATAGATGAGCAACTGATAGCGGAAGCCAAAGTTCTTTTAAACGAACCGTGCTTATCTGTTACCGAAATTGCCGAACTGCTGAACTTTGCCGACCAATCTTACCTGAGCCGTTTTTTCAAAAAGAACACCGGCATGTCTCCTAAAGAATTCAGGTTACAAAAGCTATTATAACCAGTTTCGTCAAAATAATTTAAAATCGGTTGTTTTAACCGCCATTTTATTAACTTTGTTAGCATAACCAAAACCAAGCTGCCATGAAATACAAATTATTAGTTCTTGACGTAGACGGGACACTTCTCAACGATGCCAAGGAAATCAGTAAACGGACTCTTGCTTCCTTACTTAAAGTGCAGCAAATGGGCATACGTGTCGCATTGGCTTCCGGAAGACCTACATACGGCCTTATGCCATTAGCCAAAACTCTTGAATTAGGCAACTATGGGGGCTTCATTATCTCCTATTACGGTGGTCAGATAATCAATGCGCAAAATGGGGAAATTCTGTTTGAACGGCGAATCAATCCGGAAATGCTACCTTATTTGGAGAAAAAAGCACGCAAAAATAATTTTGCCATATTTACTTACCATGATGATACCATACTGACAGATAGTTCCGATAATGAACATGTCCGTGCCGAAGCCAATTTGAATAATCTGAAAATCATTCAGGAAGAAGAATTTTCCACAGCAATAGATTTTGCACCATGCAAATGCATATTAGTCAGTAATGATGAAGAAGCATTGAAAGATTTGGAAGAACATTGGAAAAAGCGTTTGGACGGAACGCTGGATGTTTTTTGCTCGGAACCTTACTTTCTGGAAGTCGTGCCCTGCGGAATTGATAAAGCAAACACCTTAGGCGTCCTATTATCATATTTGAACATCGCCCGTGAGGAAGTAATCGCCATTGGAGACGGTGTATGCGATGTCAATATGCTCCAAGTTGCCGGTCTGGGCATAGCCATGGGGCATGCGCAAGACTCCGTAAAAGTTTGTGCCGACTATGTAACAGCTTCCAATGAAGAAGACGGTGTTGCCCAATCTGTAGAAAAATTGATTCTGGCTGAAGTGCATGCTGCTGAAATACCTCTTGACCTGCTAAACGAGCGGGCACGCCATGCATTAATGGGCAACTTGGGTATCCAATACACCTATGCCTCGGAAGAACGCATAGAAGCAACCATGCCCGTAGACCACCGTACCCGCCAGCCCTTTGGCATTCTACACGGCGGTGCAACTCTTGCGCTTGCCGAAACCGTTGCCGGACTCGGCTCTATGATAACCTGCCAGCCCGATGAAATTGTGGTAGGCATGCAAGTCAGCGGAAACCATATTTCGTCCGCACACGAAGGAGATACCGTACGTGCGGTAGCGACTATCGTGCATAAAGGACGTTCATCTCATGTGTGGAACGTAGATGTATTTACTTCTACCAATAAGCTGGTTTCTTCTGTCAGAGTTGTTAACAGTGTTTTGAAGAAAAGATAAGTTGAGATATGCCAATATGGAGTAGACTCATAAACATCAGATATGCCATAGTAGATGTCGAAGTCGGCTTGAAAAATCATAAAATCCATGATATCGGAGCACTCCGCCATGATGGTGCAACATACCACAAAGCTTCAAAAAAGGAGTTATTTGAATTTCTCAGCGGCACGGATTATATATGCGGACATAACATCATTCACCATGATGCCAAATATCTATTCACAGACAAAACATGCCAATGGATTTTGGTCGACACGCTTTATATATCTCCTTTGCTGTTTCCGGAACGTCCTTACCATAAGCTTTTGAAAGATGACAAACTGATAAGTGTTCAGATGAATAATCCGGTAAATGATTGCGAAAAAGCAAAAGCACTGCTATTGGATGAGATAGCACGCTGGCATTCGTTACCGGATGCAAAGCGCCGGTTATTTGCATCTTTATTAAAGGATAGGAAAGAGTTCGAAGGTTTTCTCAGTATGGTAGGTGCTGTATATACCAACAAAGGAATATCCGAACTGATCAGCAACCTCTATGTGAATAAAATATGCCAGCATGCAGAGCTTGACATGCTTATCAAACAATATCCGTGCGAACTGGCATACGCATTAGCCCTGATTGACACAATCGACCATCATTCCATTACTCCGGGATGGGTACTTTACAATTATCCCAGAGTGGAATTTGTTATAAAACTTCTACGACACAACAGATGCAACGAAGGTTGTGTTTACTGCAGCACCCAACTGGATGTACTACATAACTTAAAAATATTTTTTGGATACGAACAATTCCGCACCTATGAGGGTGAGGCTCTTCAAGAACAAGCCGTTCAAGCAGCGGTAAAAGGCAAATCGTTACTGGCAATATTCCCTACCGGCGGTGGAAAATCGCTGACTTTTCAGCTACCGGCACTCATGTCCGGTCATTCGGTACATGGTCTTACGGTCGTTATCTCACCATTGCAGTCACTGATGAAAGACCAGGTAGATAATCTTGCCGACCGGGGAATTACTGATGCTGTAACCATTAATGGCCTATTAGACCCTATTACACGGGCACTATCAATACAAAGAGTACAAAATGGGGAAGCTTCCCTCTTATATATAGCCCCCGAAATGCTTCGTTCAAAAACCATTGAGAAAATTCTGATGGCGCGCCATGTAGTAAGATTTGTGATAGATGAAGCACATTGTTTCTCTTCATGGGGACAGGATTTTAGAGTCGACTACCTTTATATTGGGAAATTCATCAGAAAATATCAACAGAAAAAAGGATGCAAAGAACCAATACCTGTGTCTTGTTTCACTGCCACGGCCAAACAGAAAGTTGTGCAAGACATTCGCGATTATTTCAAACAGACATTAAATTTAAATCTGGAATTGTATGCATCAACAGCCTCAAGAACAAACCTTCGCTATTCTGTCATACACGCTGAAACTGATGATGATAAATATTTAAAATTAAGAAGACTTATAGCTGAGTCCGATAGCCCTACCATTGTTTACGTATCGCGCACTAAACGTACTAAAGAACTTGCTGTAAAACTGACTCGTGACGGTTATAAAGCATTACCTTTCAACGGTAAGATGGAGTCAGAAGAAAAGATTGCCAACCAAGATGCATTTATGAATGACCAAGTACGCATCATTGTAGCAACTTCAGCCTTCGGTATGGGAGTCGATAAAAAAGATGTCGGCCTTGTAGTACATTATGACATATCCGATTCACTGGAAAACTATGTCCAGGAAGCAGGAAGAGCCGGTCGCGATCCTAAACTCAGCGCACGTTGTTATGTACTTTACAGCGACAATGACTTGGACAAGCATTTTATACTGCTGAATCAAACCAAATTAAGCATCAGCGAAATACAACAAGTATGGAAGGCCATAAAGGACCTTACCAGACAACGTATGAGAGTCAATTGTTCTGCATTGGAAATAGCACGGCAGGCAGGTTGGGACGACTCCGTATCCGATATTGAAACCCGTGTTCGGACGGCATTGGCTACTTTGGAACAAAGCGGATACCTGATAAGAGGAAATAACGTACCCCATGTGTATGCTACGGGGATCACTGTAAAAAATATAGATGAAGCAAGAATGCGCATATCGGCATCATTGTTATTTGGCAGTGATGAAATAGAAAAGGCTGTTCGAATCATCAAATCACTGATTTCACAGAAATACATTACCAAAGCTCAAGACTCAGAGGCCGAATCACGAATTGATTATCTGGCAGATATATTAGGAATCAGTAAAAAAGAAATAATATCTGTTGTAGAACGCATGCGTCAAGAAGGCATATTGGCAGATAACAAAGATATATCCGCCTATTTACTGGATACCGGAGACTCGGAACGAAAATCGCAGACTCTCCTCGAACGCTTTGCAAAACTCGAACGATATATTCTTAACCACATTCCTGACGAATCTTTACAAACATCATATAAGCAACTAAATGATAATGCCACAAACAGCGGAATCAATACATCCAAAGAAAAGGATATTCGGACATTGCTCTATTTCCTCTGTGTCAAAGGATACGTCAAAAAAGAAGAAGACGCTTCCCATAATATAACAATCAGTCGCCAGACAGATTTCGATTCAACCATCAAACAGTTTGAAAAACGACTGGAAATAAGCCGTTTCACCATAGAATGGCTATACAAGTTAGTTGCCGATACGGAAAAAGAATGCTCACAAAACAAAACAGTCCAATTTTCCGTGGTAGAACTTCTAAATCAAATAAAGTCAAATCCTCAATCTCTTTTCAGCGAACCCGACAAACTACAGTTGGAAGATGTAGAAGAAGCCCTTCTTTATCTATCAAAAATCGGAGCATTAAAACTTGAAGGCGGTTTCCTTATTCTTTATAATGCTATGAATATTCAAAGAATAAAGGATAACAAATCAAGATATAAACAAGACGACTACCGGATGCTTAACGAATTCTACAAGCAAAAAATCCAGCAAGTACATATTGTAGGGGAATACGCCAATTTGATGGTAAAGGATTATAATGCAGCATTGCAGTATGTCCAAGACTACTTCCAGATGGACTACAAAAAGTTTGTCGCAAAATATTTTAAAGGAGAAAGAGTAAGTGAAATACAGCGCAACCTGACTCCTCAGAAATACAAGCAATTGTTCGGTCAGCTATCCAAACGCCAAATGGAAATTATTTCCGACAAGGAATCGCGCTGCATTGTTGTTGCAGCAGGTCCCGGCAGTGGAAAAACACGCGTACTGGTCCATAAACTTGCATCACTCCTATTACTTGAAGATGTAAAGCATGAACAGCTCCTAATGCTGACATTTTCAAGAGCGGCTGCCACGGAGTTCAAACAGAGACTTATGGAGCTGATAGGAAATGCTGCCCATTTTATTGAGATAAAAACATTTCATTCCTATTGTTTTGACCTTTTAGGAAGAATAGGAAACCTTGAGGATGCCAAAGACATCGTCTCGAAAGCTGCCAAAATGATTAATCAAGGGGAAGTGGAACCAACCAAGATCGGTAAGACAGTACTTGTCATAGACGAGGCTCAGGACATGGGAAAAGAAGAATACGACCTTGTGAATGCCTTGATAGCCAATAATGAAGAGATGCGTGTTATAGCAGTGGGCGACGATGACCAAAACATTTATGAATTCCGCGGTTCGAATTCCCGATATATGTACCAACTGATACAAAATCCTGAAAGTAAGTTCATTGAGATGACTGAAAATTATCGCAGTACACATCATTTGGTAAATTTTGCCAATGAATTCGCTAAGAATATAGGCAAAAGAATGAAAAGTACCCCAATCATTTCAATGCGAAAAGAGAACGGATGGGTTGGAGTAACATATCATCAATCAAAGTATATGTATCAGCCACTGGTTGAAGAGCTGCTTCATCAACGAGGAAGCGGGACCTCATGTGTGCTTACCCAAACAAACGAAGAAGCAGTCATTTTAACGGCTCTTTTGCGAAAGCATGCCATAAACAGCAAATTGATACAATCCATGGATGGCTTCCTTTTCTGGAATATGGCCGAGATGAGATATTTTTTGAGATATATAGAGAAACGGATAAAAACACCTTTAATTCAGGAAGAGTTATGGGAAAAAGCAAAGCATGTAACCTACACCACTTATGAAAAAAGTAAAAGCTTGACATATGTAAAGCGTTGCATAGAACTATTTGAACAAACCAATAAAGTAAAATACCATAGTGACTTCAAAGAATTTGTATTTGAGTCATCAGTAGAAGATTTCTGTGACATTTCGGGGACAGATGTTGTAGTATCAACCATCCATAAAGCCAAAGGAAGAGAATTCGATAATGTGTATATGCTCATATCCGATAATTACTCAAAAGACGACCATCTTATGCGTCGATATTATGTAGGAATGACCCGTGCTAAAAATCAACTGTTTATACATACGAATGGCAACTGCTTCAATCATATAAGCGCTGATAGACATTGTATCGACCGAAAAGAATATGCGATGCCCGAAGAAATAGTTCTGCAACTCTCCCACAAAGATGTCTTTCTGAAATTTTTTAAAGGACGCAAACAAGAGATATTAGCATTAAGAAGCGGAGATTCTCTGATTTACAAGGACTCTGTTTTATATACAGCCTCAACCAATAAAGCGGTAGCAAAATTATCACAGAATATGCAAGCCACAATGTGTGAGTGGGAAAAAAAGGGTTATAAAGTGAGAGCTGCGTATGTCCGATTTATTGTAGCATGGAAATCTAAAGACTCCCCAAAAGATGAACCGGAAACAGCCGTCTTATTAGCAGACTTACTACTTTCATTATAACCTAAGATACATAATCCTCAATCCAAACAAATAAGGAAAACCATGCGGATAATAAGAAAAGAGGTTGTGTCAAAATGCTGACACAGCCTTTTTTTATGCGCAAAGCCCAGACTTCCTCAAGCCCGGGCTTTGTTATTACCCAAAGTTTTCGTATCTTTAGGCATAAAGTTTTTCGTTATGGCAAAGTTACATTTTCGTCCTTACATTCCCAACCAAACCGTTCTTTTTCCACAA
>NZ_JACOOD010000031.1:0-48373 GCF_014287405.1 Bacteroides sp. NSJ-48
TTTGGCTTCGAGGTGGTATTTCGTTGGCTCTGCCCCATAGAAAAACAAAGCGTAACGAACGCTCTATCAGCTAATTCGCTACGCTTTGCCCAAATTTACTTTTTCGCTATGTGTTTATTATATGTTCCGTGCGAAAAGTATTGGACCAATAAAGTCTGTACTCTGCCGCACTCTTGTATCATAGGGGGCACTAACAGATAAAAAGCTCCGGCACCCACAATCAGAAGTGTGAGTAATGCGCAGAATATGGAAACAATCCTATTTCTTAATTTTAGCTTGTATTGGAAAAATGTGACCAAAGGGTATACCAGATAGGCAATAAGCCAAGCGATAAAGAAAGGTAATAGAACGCTGCTTAAACGCTTCAGAAGCATCAATATGCCGATAATGATAACTCCTAAAATGACACCGCGGATAAAACTGTCGAATGTAATCTTTTTACGTTCCATAGAATCCTGTATTAAATTTATTAATCGCTTGCAGTTTGCTGGTCTTCCTTTATCGCCCGTAAATAACACTCCCGGCACAAGGGTTCGTATTCGGCTGTTTCACCCAACAGAACTTGTTTGTCATTTTTTACAGTACGGTGAGAGAATGAAGCAAGCTGTCCGCATTTTACACAGATGGCATGCACCTTGGAAACTTCATCTGCAATGGCGCACAGCCCCGGCATGGGTCCGAAAGGATTACCGCGGAAATCCATATCCAATCCGGCTACGATTACACGTATGCCATTGTTGGCAAGCTGGTTGCATACATCAATCAGACCTTCGTCAAAGAATTGCGCTTCGTCGATGCCCACTACGTCTATTTCAGAAGTGAATAGCAGTATGCTTGCCGATGAGTCTATCGGCGTAGAGGATATGATGTTGCTGTCATGCGATACAACATCTGCTTCTGAGTAACGCGTGTCTATTGCCGGCTTATATATTTCTACACGTTGCTTGGCAAATTTGGCACGTTTCAAACGGCGTATCAGTTCCTCTGTCTTGCCGGAGAACATGGAGCCGCATATAACTTCAATTCTTCCTCTGCGTTTGGTTTCTTGTATGTGGTCTTCCGAAAATAATACCATATCTTTGAGTGTTATATTCAGTCGCAAAAGTAATGATTTTGTTCGCTTCCGGATATTTTTTCATTATTTATTTCTACATTTGTGCCATTAATACGGACAGGAAAAGGATATGCAAGCATTATTGAATGATATAGAACTGGATGTTCAGGAATTGAAATGTTTGATACAGTCGATGCTCACTGATACAAATCCTGTGTTGAGAATAGTTGCCAAAAGAAATATTCATCAGATGCAGGAGCGGTTGGATGCGCTGACAAAACTGTTGGACGACACTTTTGTGATAACTCCGGCGGAACATGTTGCTTCTGACATTGTGGAGAAAACAACTGAATCGGAAGTGATTTCCGAATCAGTTGCTGATGTTCCGGTTGAGGCAACTCACGTTTCGGATATTGCAGTACCTGCTTCTCAGATTCTTGCTGAACGTATTAAGCCGGCTACGGACTTGCAACATGCCATCAGTCTGAATGATTCGTTTCGTTTTACCCGTGAATTGTTTGCCGGAGATGCGACACGTATGAATGAGGTGGTGCGCCTTTGCGGTGGGGCTTCCTCTTTGGATGAGGCTATGTCTGTGTTTATGTCAACTGTACAACCGGATGAGGAAAATGAGGCGGCTGCTGATTTTATAGAACTTCTCAAGAAGTATTTCAGTTAAAAAAGTTGCGGATATGGGAAAACTTTATGTAGTGCCTACGCCAGTAGGAAATTTGGAAGATATGACTTTTCGCGCTATCCGCATATTGAAAGAAGCGGATTTGGTGCTGGCAGAAGATACGCGTACTTCCGGAATATTGCTGAAGCATTTTGAGATAAAGAATGCGATGCAGTCTCACCATAAATTTAATGAACATAAAACAGTAGAAAGTGTTGTAAATAGAATAAAGGGTGGTGAGACCGTGGCGTTGATTTCAGATGCCGGTACTCCGGGTATTTCCGATCCGGGTTTTCTGGTGGTTCGCGAGTGTGTCCGCAACGGTATCGAAGTACAGTGTCTGCCGGGGGCTACTGCTTTTGTTCCGGCATTGGTGGCTTCCGGATTACCCAACGAGAAGTTCTGCTTTGAGGGTTTTCTTCCTCAGAAGAAAGGTCGGATGACACGTCTGAAAGGTTTGGCGGAAGAACGCCGGACAATGGTTTTCTATGAATCTCCCCATCGTTTGGTAAAAGCACTGACGCAGTTTGCAGAATATTTCGGTTCGGAACGGCAGGCGTCCGTTTCCCGTGAAATATCCAAGATACATGAGGAGACGGTACGTGGTACTCTTACCGAATTGATAGAACATTTCACAGCCAACGAACCGCGCGGTGAGATAGCGATTGTAGTAGCAGGAATAGACGATTAAATAACTTCATTAACAAAACGTAAAACAAAAGCGTATGAAAAAGTTAGCAGTTTTGATTGTATGTACAGCCGTTATGGCTTCATGTGACAGCTTTTCAGGTGGTAGCAAAGATCAGTTGAAAGCTGAGAATGATTCTCTTTTAATGGAACTGACTCAGCGTAATGCTGAACTGGATGAAATGATGGGCACTTTCAATGATATTTCGGAAGGATTTCGTCAAATCAATGCGGCAGAAAGCCGTGTAGACTTGCAGCGTGGTGCAGTTGCAGAGGGCTCTCTGAATGCTAAACAGCAGATAGCCTCTGATATTGAATTCATCCGTAAGCAGATGGAAGAGAACAAAGAGCAGATTGCCAAACTGCAATCTATGTTGAAAAACAGCAAGACCAACTCTTCTCAGTTAAAAAGAGCCGTTGAGTCTTTGACACAGGAACTGAATGCGAAAACTCAGCGTATCGAAGAATTGCAGGCCGAACTGGCTTCTAAGAATATCCGTATCCAGGAGTTGGATGCTGCCGTTACGGATTTGAATGCTGTCAAGAGTGAATTGACTGCTGAGAATGAGGCAAAAGCCAAGACAGTGGCAGAACAAGATAAAGCGCTTAATACTGCATGGTTTGTATTCGGAACGAAGAAAGAACTGAAAGACCAGAAAATTCTGAGCGGTTCCGGATTATTTAAAAAAGGTTCGGTCTTGAAAGATGGTGATGTCAATAAGGATTATTTTACCCAGGTTGATATTCGTACTACCAAAGAAATCAAACTGTATTCCAAAGATGCTGATATTCTGACTACCCATCCTACCGGTTCTTATGCCTTGGAAAAAGATGATAAAGATCAGTTGACATTGAAGATTACCAATCCGAAAGAATTCTGGAGCGTTTCCAAGTATCTGGTAATTCAAGTGAAATAGTTGCTTGATTGATAATTGATAGGGCTGTTTCAAAAGTGCGTTTCATTTGTAGGCCTGCTTTTGAAACAGCCTTTTTAGTATTCTTTTTTATGCTTTATAAAAATCTTTTTTTTGATTTGGACGATACGCTTTGGGCGTTCTCTCTCAATGCTCGTGATACCTATGAAGAAATGTACTGGAAGTATGGATACGATCGCTATTTCGATTCGTTCGAGCATTATTATTCACTTTATCAGCGTCGCAATCTGGATTTATGGGCAGAGTATGCAGATGGTAAAGTCACGAAAGAAGAGTTAAACCGTCAACGTTATCTTTATCCTTTGGAGGCTGTAGGAGCAGGTGACTCCACTTTGGCAAAGGCTTACGAAAGAGATGCTCTTACAATGATTCCTACCAAAAGCAAATTGATGCCACATGCGCGTGAAGTGCTGGAATATCTTTCGAGAAAATATAATTTGTACATTCTTTCAAATGGATTTAAAGAACTCCAAAGTCATAAAATGCGTTCGTCTGGCATTGATGAATATTTCAAAAAAGTGGTTCTTTCCGATGATATCGGAATCCTGAAGCCTTGGCCTGAGATTTTTCATTTTGCTCTTTCGACAACCCAGTCCGAGTTGAATAATTCGTTGATGATCGGAGATAGTTGGGAAAATGATATAGTCGGAGCGGCGGGAGTAGGCATGCACCAGGTGTTTTACAACTTGTCCGGTCGTACCGACTTGCCTTTTGCTCCTACCTATCAGATTACTGATTTGAAAGATTTATTTAATTTTTTGTGACATTGACAGATTAGTTGTACTTTTGTTTCCAATGATGAACATCTAAAAATACTATTATGGAAACTCTCATTCCTTTTGCATTGTTGTGTTTCACATCTTTCTTTACGTTGACTAATCCGTTGGGCACAATGCCGGTTTTTCTGACTATGACGCAGGGTATGACCGATAAAGAACGTTGTTCTATCGTAAAGCGCGCAACATTAGTCTCGTTTATCACATTGATGGTCTTTGTCTTTGCCGGGCAATTCCTCTTCAAGTTTTTCGGTATTTCGACAAACGGTTTCCGAATAGCGGGTGGCGTTATCATTTTCAAGATTGGTTTTGATATGCTGCAGGCACGCTATACACCGATGAAATTGAAAGATGAAGAAATCAAGACCTATGCGGATGATATTTCGATTACTCCTTTAGGTATTCCGATGTTATGTGGTCCGGGCGCTATTGCCAATGCAATCGTACTGATGCAAGATGCACATTCCTTTGAGATGAAAGGGGTGCTTATAGGCACTATTGCCCTTATTTATTTTCTTACATTCTTGATATTGAAGGCTTCCACCCGTTTGGTCAATTTATTAGGGGAAACCGGTAATAATGTGATGATGCGCCTTATGGGACTCATCTTGATGGTGATTGCCGTAGAATGTTTCGTTAGCGGAGTGAAGCCGATATTGACGGATATTGTAAAGGAAGGTTGCTTGATGTAATTAAATAAGAGAGCCGGAATTTGGCAGTAATGAAAAAAAGGTTGCAAACAGGAAAACAGTCTTCCGTTTGCAACTTTTTTTATAGTTAGCATGAAATACCATATCATGCTTTATGTTTTATCATCAGAAAGCTTAACTACCGGTTTGTCTTTTCTGCTATTACGACAAACCGGTACTGGTTAGGCTTTGTTTAATAACCCGGATTCTGCTGTGCTTTCAAAGTCGGGTTGGCATTGGTTTCACTTACAGGAATAGGCAACAATGCTTTTGTATACGTACGGTCGAAACTTTGTGATTCTTTAAGTAATGAGTAGTGCCAGCCTTGGTTTTCCTCACTGCTATAGCGTACAATCGTTTCGTTATTGCGCATGGCATCGAAAAAGCGTTGCCCTTCGCCAACCAGTTCCTTACGGCGTTCAATCAAAACTTTGCTCAGGAATTCGTCATCAGCAATAGCATCGGATACTTTGGCTGTTGGAGTTTTGGTGCGTTTGTCCAATAAATCGTTCAGATATTTTATACCTTCTGCTTTGGCTGCTCCGCCCAGTTTGGCAGCAGCTTCGGCTGCGTTCAGGTAAACTTCGGACAGACGTAAAATCGGCAAGTTGGCAAGGCGCATATCTCCCAGTGCTCCCAGCGGGAACTTATTGATGAAAATTGGATTTTCCCCATAGGTTTTCTTCAAGTCTTTGTCGTACATTGCTGGTATCACAACTTCGTTACGGACATCTGCAGGATCGGTTTGCAGCATATCAACAAATGATTTTGTACAGATAGCATCGGCATATCCTTGTTCATTCAGCAAGTAGCCTATGCCTTCACGGTCGGCCCAGTCATCAGAACCATTGTTTATCAATTCAAAAATCATTTCTTTTGTATGGTTCGGATCTTGCTTGTCCCATGCCTCAGCGTATTGTTCGGGAGTCCATAATTCATAAGGAGAGTCGTCGATGATTTCTTTTGCTAAATCGAAGGCTTCCTGATTTTTGTTCATGTATAGATACACTCGGCACAGCAAAGCTTTAGCTGCCCATAAATCGATATAGCCTTGTTTTTCACCTGCTTTTTTGGATACGGTCAGTGCTTCTGAGTCGATGGCATTATTCAGGTCTGCAACAACTTTAGCATAAACATCGGCTACCTTGTCACGTCCGGGTTGTGCATCACGATCCAGTGGTTTGTCAACGAAAGGTACTCCAAGCGAAGCACCTTCATCGTATGTATAGGGCATGCCGTACACTTTTACCAAATCAAAATGTACTAAGGCGCGTATTACTTTGGCCTGATTGTAGATATTTGCCAATTCAGCCTGAAAATTTTCCGCATCGGTAATTGTCTTGTTATCTACAGCCTCAATCAAGCGATTGGCGCGTCTTATCACATTGTACTGTATATTCCACATGTTTGGGGCATCATCTGCGGTATAGCGCATTTCATAGCAAGAAGAGGTGCGCATACCTTGAGTGCGTGCCTGCATGTCGTCCCCCCGGACATCTCCATAGTAGAACATGCGAGCTGCATAGTACTGGGTGTAAGTGGAATTGCCTTGCAGGCCATCATACATACCATACATTGCTGTGCGGGCATCATTATAATTGGTAATGGCGGAACTTGTTGGCGTTCCGTTGGAAGGGGTTTGGTCCAGCCAGTTATTCACACAGGACGAAAGCCCTGTCGTGACTGCTGCTAATGCTAGGATATTATATATTTTCTTCATAATGTATATGCTAAGTAAAGATTTTAATTAGAAACCAAGTTCGATACCAAATGTAATTGTTCTTAATGCAGGTGTCTCGAAGTAGCACAGTCCGTCAACAGGGTTTTCTGGATCTACATACAAGTCTTTGGATTTCCAGGTAAGCAGATTATTACCCGAAATGTAAGCTCTTAATTTGCTTATTCCAGCCTTTTTGGACAAGTTGCTTGGAAGAGTGAAACCTATGGTCAGGTTTTTCAAACGTAAGTGATCGGTAGGCATCATCCAACGTGAAGAAACCGTATTTTTATTGCCATAGGCAAATAGGGGCAATTTAGCGTTGTCGCCCGGTTGCTTCCAGGTATCTTCAATCTTATAGTATGCCGGAACATTACCTACATAGTTGTAAGTACCGCCATTAGACTGTAACCAAGTTGCAGCATCGTATGCATGACCGCCCAAAGAGTAAGTCAGAGTAAAGTTTAAATCTATGAATTTCCAACTTACAAAGTTAGTCAGACCACCGGTCAGTTTCGGGTCGGGCGAACCGATAATCACCTTATTGGCCTCATTCGAATGTATGGTGGTTTCACGACTTCCATCTTCTCCGTTAATGTAGAACATTTCCGATCCGGTTTCCGGATCAACACCTGCGTATTCGTAAGCATAGAATGATTGATAAGCCTCTCCGATACGATGAATGGCTATGCCGTCAATCATTTCGTTCTGTTCGCCGTCCAGTTTTAACAAGGTGTTTTTGTTGTGTCCGAAGTTCAAGGATGTGCTCCAATACCAGTCTTTGTTTTGGATATTGGTGGATTTAATTTCAAATTCAACACCGCGGTTTCTCATAGAACCGACATTCATCAGCATAGTGGCTCCACCGCTACTGTTGATTACACCCGGTACGGCTGAAATATTCTTGCTCATCAGCAAATCCTTAGTGTCTCGGTTATACCATTCTGCAGTAATTGACAGTCTGTTCCACAGCGTAACGTCCAAACCTACGTTGGTTGCGTAGTTCTTTTCCCATTTCATATTGGGATTGTCAAAACGAGCTTCAGCCGAACCGCCATTTCCTGCATAGTTATAACCAAATTCATATACGCCCAAATAGCCGTACAAATCTGTGGGTTGTGTACCGTTCACACCGTAAGATACGCGTAATTTGGCATCGGTCAGCACATGCTTGATATCCTGCATGAAAGCTTCTTCACTCAGTCTCCAAGAACCGGATACAGACCAGAAGTCTCCCCAACGGCTTTCTCTTGATAAGCGGGAACTACCATCCCGGCGATAACTTGCACTAAAATAATATTTGTTATTGTAGTCATAATTGATACGTCCCAGGAAAGAAGTCATTCTGTACCGTTCTACATGGCTTGAAGCACGGCTATCGCCTGCATTTTCTATTTCCGGCAGGTAAGAAGGGTATTGGTTTCCGTTGGCATATAAATAATCATATTTATAATCTTCAGTTTCAAATCCTACCAAAGCATCTAGATTGTGTAATCCGAAGGATTTGTTGTAAGATAATTGTGTTTGTGTATTTAACTGCCCTCTGTTGCCCATAACGCGCTGATAAACACCATTTGATGAACGACCGTCGTTGCTGCGGGGATCCCACCATATACGTTCATTGTTTTGGTTGAAGTCATAGCTGATGGCTTCTTTTAATTTCAGATTATCCCAAATAGTCCAGGTAGCGGCCATTGAACCGAGGAAGCGGTTTATGGTAGCCCTGTTGTAATTATATGTTTCAGTTTGTATAGGGTTGGCACCATTCAGTGCAGGGAAGTTACTGCTGAATGAACCGTCTTCATTATATGGATATGTAGAGGGAGAGGCAGTCATTGCATAGCACATGATAGGGCTTGCAAAGCTGGTCCCTTCATTATTTACGTTTTGGGTTGAATTGGTATACATGGCGTTGGCTTCCAATAACACTTTGTCGGTTTGGTGTGTAACATTGGCGCGACCGGTGAAACGCTCATAGCCTGATACATTTGTAATACCTTCTTGCTTTGTGTAAGCAAAAGAAGTATAAAACCTCGTTTTTTCATTACCGCCTTGTGCATTTACTTCATAATTCTGGTGGCTACCGTTACGGAATAAGACATCTTTCCAGTCTGTATATCCTGACCAGGGTTCTGCTGCATATTCATCGATGTTTTTATTGGCCAAAGCTGCTGCTTGTTCTGCATCATAACCAAGGGTATATTTGGCATAATTCTCAAAGCCCAAGTGTAGGATTTCACGTCTTTGCTTACCGTCGAGAATCGGTCGATAATCGATTGCCATATTAGACATACCCCAGTCTGCTCTTACCCCTATCTTGGTTTTGCCGGCAGAACCTTTTTTGGTTGTTATGACAATAACGCCATTAGCGGCACGCGAACCATACAATGAGGCAGCCGCAGCATCTTTGATCACCGTCATGGACTCTATGTCATTGCTATTCAGTGTAGCCATTAGACTGTTACCGGAATCTGCGTAAGTGAATTCGCTGACGTTTCCGTTCAGCATGGGCACTCCGTCAATGACATATAATGGTTCATTGCTGGCATTGATAGACCCCATACCGCGAATACGCACGGAGGCAACGGAGCCGGGCTGACCGGAAGTAGAAGTGATCTGAACACCGGCAACAAAACCTGCCAAACGATCTTGCACGCTGATGGAAGGTAAATCCTGTAACTTTTCGGTAGTCACATTTGATGCAGAACCTGTAAATGAGGACTTTTTGAAAGTACCATATCCGGTTACTACAACTTCATCAAGCACCTCAGTATCAGGTTTCAATACCACTTTTAAGTTCGGTTTGATAGCCACTTCCTGAGTCTGCATACCGATGTACGAAATTTGCAAAGTTTTCGCAGAACTTGGTACGTTCAGTAATGTAAAATCACCATCTACATTGGTAATAGCACCGATTTGCGTACCTTTTACCAATACAGAAGCTCCAATAACTGGCTGCCCATCTTCTTCAGAAATCACAACACCTGTGACTTTCTGTGTTTGGGCAGTTACCAGACCTATGCCCACAAAAAGGCAGGCCAATAACAGCATTAATTTTCTTTTCATAAATTCTCTCTTAAAGTTTAACTTTACATTAATTGTCTCTTCATTCTAACAAAATGCAAATATATTAATAAATATGAAACATACAACTATTTTATTGAAAAAACCTTGTAAATCTATCAAATTGTTAATCTTTTCGATTATTTTATGCTGAATAGCATGTTTTATACAATTATAGAACCTTAAAATGATGATGTTTGCTACCACTCTGTTTTAATCATTTTGCTCCATTATTAATCCGAATACATATATTTTAAAACAAAATAGTTAAAAATACTCTCATATTTGCGCAAGTTCATCCAATTAAGCAAGACATCTTGAATATTTTGGATAACTTCAAAGAACAGACCGTCAAAGAAGGAGTCTTTTTTTTGCAGATATTAATTCTTATTCAAACCCTGTTTTGCACAGAATATCATCTTATTTGTTTATAGTATTAATCAAAACAATTTGAGATGAATAAAATTATTTACAGTCTTGTGTACAACAGAAAGAAATGTCTGAACAAAAGAGGAATGGCACTAGTACAGGTAGAAGCCTATTTGGACAGAAAGAAGAAATACTTTTCAACCAAAGTCTATCTGAAGCCTGAACAATGGGATGCAAAAAAACTAGTTGTAAAAAACCACCCTAATGCAGATGCTCTCAACCGCCTGATTTACGAATTTGTCGCAGCAATAGAGAAAAAAGAATTGGAGTTATGGCAGCAGGGCAAACGCATATCGTTGGAATTATTAAAAGATGCCTTAGCTGCCAGAGAGAACAATTCTTCATTTATATCCTTCTTTAAGCAAGAAGTTTCGAATTCGTCTTTAAAGGATAGTACCAAACGCAATCATCTTTCTACTCTTCTATTACTGCAAGAATTCAAAAGGGATATAGTATTTTCCGATTTGACATTCGAGTTCGTTTCATCTTTTGAGTACTTCCTGCAACAGAAAGGATATCATACCAATACCATTGCGAAACATATGAAACATTTAAAACGTCACATAAATATCGCTATTAATAAAGAATATATTGAAATCCAGAAATATGCTTTCAGGAAGTATAAAATAAAAACCGTGGAGAACAAACACACCCATTTAGTTCCAGAAGAACTGGAACAATTAGAACGTTTGAGCCTGACGGGCAAGCATATGAAACTGCAAAAGTCATTGGATGCTTTTCTGTTCTGCTGTTATGCAGGAATGCGATACTCTGATTTTACAAATTTATCAAAGAAAAACATTGTAGGCATAAATCAGGAAACGTGGCTTATATATAAATCTGTAAAGACCGGAACAGAAGTGCGGTTACCCCTTTATCTCCTTTTTGCAGGCAAAGGAATTGTAATCCTTAATAAATACCGCAATAATCTGGAGGATTTTTTCCGCTTAAGAGATAACTCAAATATCAATAAAGACCTGATAATCATTGCAAAGTTGGCAGGATTATCAAAAAAGATTTCATTTCACACAGCCCGTCACACCAATGCAACTTTACTTATATATAATGGTGTAAATATCACTACTGTACAAAAACTGCTTGGTCATAAAAGTGTAAAAACGACACAAGTGTATACCAATATTATGGATATGACGATTGTTCACGACTTGGAAAAAATGAAGCAAGCAGCACTGGGTATTAAAAAAAAGACAGATAACAGCTTTAATAAGTAGTAAGCAAGTTATTTTATAGTGCTGAATTTTTTAGTTCCTTGGAGAAAAAAACAAAAGTTTTATACTGGTAACCAATAAATTATTCTATTTAATCGGAGGTAAATACACATACGGTCTAGACCATTCTTAAGAAGATATGTGGCGTGATAGATAGTTGTAAATAATTTTATCTATCACGTCCATCTTACATGGTACAATATACTTGTATCAGAGGAATATCCCCTACAACGTGATAGCGTAACAGATGATTTTCATTTTTAAACTTCATAGAGAGGCAGAATTCAAATTATAAACGAGAGACTTAAGCTACTAATGTTTTTTGCTTACAAAATACCATTAAAAAACACGGCAAGTATATTTATGATATGATTATTCCCCAACAGCCATCCATGCAAAGCACTAATAATCAACAGTTATTATAGATTATAGGTAGCATTTTGGTAATATAATTCGATTATTAGATACGGTTAGAATAACACGTGTAAATACTTTTGTTCTAAATGGCAAATTTATTATTACTCGTAAAGCTCTAATTTTAAACAACTTATATTTTTATGAGTTCTGCGAAAACTTTGCGAATTTCGTTCGTTGGTATGCAAACGCAGGATGTGGCAATCAAACCAAATGTAAGAGTGATACTCAAATCAGATGCCGAACAATTGGATGAGGTGGTAGTAACTGCTATGGGTATCAAACGCGATCGCAAAGCATTAGGCTATGCGGCACAGGATTTGAATTCAGAACAACTGAATAAAGCAGGAACAACCTCGCTTGCCAGCGCCATACAAGGTAAGCTGACGGGTGTAGATATCCGTCAGTCATCGGGTGCACCGGGTGCTTCTTCTCAGATTGTAATTCGTGGTGCTCGCTCGTTTGATGGTAACAACCAGCCGCTATATGTAATCGATGGTATGCCTGTGAATACAACAGCTGATTTTGACACTGAAAAATCTGTGACAGGTGCCAATTATGCTGATCGCAGCATTGACATCAATCCTGAGGATATAGAGTCTGTGAATGTACTGAAAGGACAGGCAGCATCCGCATTGTATGGTATCCGTGCATCCAACGGTGTAATTGTCATTACGACCAAACGCGGTTCCAAAAACAATATGAATAAACCAAGCGTAACGATTTCAACAAATCTGAGTGCACAACGGGTTTCACGCAAATTCGAACGCCAAGATGTTTATTCGCAAGGCAACAGCATTACCGCAGGATATGACCCGTCTTCTTCCATGACCTGGGGACCGAAAATCAGCGAATTGGCTAACGACCCCAAATATGGCGGCAACGTGAACAATCAATACACTGCGACAGATGGTATACGCGAAGGACAATATTATAATCCCAAACGTGCACAAGCTGGTTTGGACGGCTGGACTACGCCACAGATTTATGATAATGTAGGCGACTTTTTAGGCATAGGATTCACAGAAAACACCAATGTGAATCTATCGCAAAGCATCAACGGAGTAAATTATTCATTCGGCGTGAATAATTCACACCAGAATGGCATTATCCCTTCAACAGGTATGGATCGTTGGGGAGCACGTGGATTGGTAGACTGGAAAATCAATCCGCAGTGGAATACAGGATTCTCCATCAACTATTCATCTACTAAAATAACGTCCGCACCAGGAGCCAATGATGGTATCATGAATGTGGTTTACTCCGCTCCATCTGAATATGATTTGAAAGGAATTCCCAATCACGAACCTGGCAATCCAACGAACCAGATATTATTCCGTTCCACTTCATTTACCAACCCTTATTGGTGGGCGGAACATAACGAATACCTCCAACATACCAACCGTGCTTTTGGTAATACCTATCTGGAATATCAACCGGATTTAGGCTTGGGAGAGAACTTTTCATTCAAGATTAGAGAACAGGCAGGTCTTGACATCTGGACATCAGATTACACTGATGTACGCGAAATGGGCAGTACATCATCATTGAAGGGTGGAGACATAGAGAATTACGGTTCTCAGCATAACGTTTTTAATAACCTATTCACTGTTAATTTTGACGGAAAATTCGGTAAAAGTGATGAATGGCGGCTAAATGTAATATTGGGCAATGAGTTCAACCATGAAAGCATTCGTAAGTGGGATTATTATGGCAGCAATTTCAATTTTCCCGGTTTTACCAACATCAGTAACGCTACTTCACTGACAGCCAATGAATATAAACGGCAGGAACGTACAGTAGGCTTTTTCGGAAGTCTCTCAATGTCATGGCAAGACCAGGTGTACCTGACCGTAACCGGACGTAATGACTATGTGTCGACCATGCCGCGCGGCAGTCGTAGTTTCTTCTATCCTTCGGTATCCCTGGGTTGGGAGTTCACCAAATTATCTTTCTTGCAGAACAATAAAATACTAAACTACGGTAAACTCCGTGCTTCGTTCGCACAAGTAGGTCAGGCCGGCGACTATTATGCCAATTATTATTACACTCCTACCTACGGCAGCGGTATGTACTCTTACTATCCGGTTACTTATCCTCTACCCAGCGGAGTATCTACTTTCACACCCTATTACCGCGTGTATGATGAAGGATTGAAACCGCAAAATACGACCAATTATGAAGTAGGTGCCGATTTGCATTTCTTTGGCAGCCGTTTGAAAGTGGAATACACATACAGTTTGCAGAATGTAGAAGATCAGATATTTTATGTGCCCGTAGATGGAGCGACCGGCTATCAGGAAATGTTGACCAACGCCGGAAAAATGCGCACGCATGCTCACGAACTTTCTATTAATGCCGCTATTCTGCAAGCCAAAGATCTCGACCTGAATTTGGGTATCAACTTTACCAAAGTAAACAACAAGGTTATAGAACTGGCTCCGGGTGTGGAATCCATTATGCTGGGTGGATTTGTAGAACCACAAATTCGTGCACAGGCAGGATGTACTTATCCGAACATATATGGTTTGGGCTTCAAACGCGATGAAGCAGGCAATTTACTGTTACTGAACGGTCTGCCTCAATCATCGGGCAATAGCCAAGACTTGGGCAACTGCTCTCCGGACTTCACTACTGGTTTTACGCTGGGTGGCCGTTATAAACGTCTTTCACTCTCTACCACATGGAGCTGGCAACAAGGTGGAAAGATGTATCACGGAACAAACATGACTCTGAATTATTTTGGTGCTACCAAAGAGTCACTTCCTTATCACGAAGGAAGTATGGTTGCTGAAGGCATAGATGAAGCAACGGGACAGCCCAATACAGTTGAAGTAAATAAAGCCGATTACTATCAGGCTTATTACAATATCACCGAATCCGGCGTGTATGACACGAGCTTTATCAAGTTACGCGACCTGACTTTAACTTATCAATTGCCCAAACTCGGTATCTTCGACATTTCGATTTACGGCTTTGCCCGTAATGTACTTGTTTGGGCTAATTTGCCCAACTTCGATCCGGAGTCTTCACAAGGCAATAATAATATGAGCGGATACTTCGAACGGTTCTCAGTTCCCAACACATCTAGCTTCGGCGGTGGTCTTACTATTAATTTCTAAACATACCAACATAAAGATTTCGATTATGAAAAAATACATATTCATGACTTTGACGGTGGCTCTTCTCGGACTGACAGCATGTACAGAAGATGCATTTGACCGTATCAACAAGGACTATGAACACCCTTCACCGGAAGCCGTCCCGGCAGCACTCCAACTGACAGATGCCATTATGTCCACAGGCTTCAGTACCGTATCGGGTGACTTTGCTTTTTACCTTTCCTCGCTCAATGAACAAGAGATAGGTATGGGTAACAACCAATTAATGTTTGCTGAAATGCGCAACGCAAGCGAATGGGCTGCTTCTACTACCTTTAACAATGTATGGAACTCTATCTATGGCAATTTACAGAATATACGCCAAATGCAGAGCAAAATAGAGAATGAAGTACCGGGTAATGTCGGACAGTTTGATATACTGGGTATGGCACAAGTATTGGAAGCTGTAAACTTCGGTGTCCTGACCGATATGTTCGGTGATATTCCTTATAGCGAAGCTGTGCAAGGACAAGGTAATTTGCAACCTAAATTAGATGCACAGAAAGATGTTTATACTGGTATTTTGGCTACACTCGACAAGGCTATCGGTAACTTGGAAAAAGGCAAAAGTTTGACAAGTGCCGGTAATCAGGACATAGCCTACAAAGGGGTTGCATCTAAATGGCTCGCAGCTGCTCACGCTCTGAAAGCACGCTATCTGTTGCATAAACTGGCGGTAGAACCTAACGTACTTTCAGAAGTGGCAACAGCCGTACAAAAAGCTATAGACAACGGATTCGAAGGATTTACAGTTACAGGATTTAACGGTTCTACATGTGACAATCCATGGAGTGCCTATGTTTTCAGCCGCCAGTACACAGCACCTTCAAAGATAGTAGCAGACTTGATGGAAGCCACAGATGATCCTCGCTTGGATTATTATCTGAATGCTTTGGGAGAGTCTTATACTCCGGGAGATGAAACTATTGCCAAGACAGTAGATGATGCCAGAGTAATGAAATATCAGCCGGCATGGTATTTGTTCGGTTCACAGCCTATTCATATCATGAGTGAGGCCGAACTCTATTTCATTCAGGCAGAAGTTCAACTGCGATCAAACATTGATGCCACCTCGGCGTATCAAAAAGCAGTAGAAGCTTCTGTTACGGAAATTCTGACTTGGTTTGGAGATGAATCCACTGTACAGACTGCTGCAACAATAGCAAAAAACTATGCCATGTCTTTGGGCACACCGACACTCCAAAAACTTTTTGAACAGAAATATGTGTCGCAAGCATTGGACGAGCAAGTGGAAACTTACAACGATCTGCGTCGCTTGAAAGCAATGGGAGAAGAGTATGTAATACTGACTAACCCGAGAAACACCCAAAGCGGTATTAACCGCTATCCGGAACGCTTGCCCTATGGCAACAGCGCGGTCATCGGCAATCCGGATGTGAAAGAAGCCTACGGCGACGGTTCTTATATCTATTCTGAGAAGACGTGGATAAACGGAGGTAAATAAATCCAAGTAAATAAATCCCTTTGTTTTAGGTTGTTTTCACAAATTCAATCTAAAATAGAGGGATTTTTCCCGTATTAAAACTCATCTCAAAACATTATTCTTTCTTTAGGAATAAAGTATTTATAAATATTTACAAAAGAACAATAGTTAATACAAGATGCACTATAGTACTCCATAGCAATGTATTCGTTTAAGTTCAATATATAATTGATTAAATTATATCAACAAAAAGATAAAGAAAAAAACAGAAAGTAAATTTTCAATATGATAATAAAAGTGTATTATTGTCATAGATAGCTGTATATCAATGGTATATATTGAATTCAAGTAGATAATGGGTATACTCCCAAACCCCGTACCTCTCTTATATTGGCTTTTAAAGAAGACTATACTAATTATAATAAGTTCTATCAAATATATAATATATTAATAATCAGCTATTTAATTTTAATGCAGTTCTGCGAAAACTTTGCAGATTTCGTACATCGGTATGCAGACTCAGGAAGTAGCTATCAAACCGAACCTAAAAGTAATATTAAAGTCTGATACAGAGTTGCTTGATGAAGTAACCGTAGTAGCTTATGGCACTAAACGCAAGCAGGATTTGGTAGGCTCCATCAGTAGTGTGAAGAATGAAATTATCAGTAATTCGCAGGCTGCATCCGTTTCAAACGCACTCGAAGGAGCTGTAGCCGGCTTACAGGTAGTAAGTTCTTCCGGACAGCCGGGACAGGATGCCGATATCGTCCTGCGCGGTATAGGTTCTATTTCGGCTAGCAATAATGCGTTGATTGTGGTAGATGGCGTGCCTTTCAACGGTAAGTTATCGGATATCAATCCTACAGATATTGCTTCGGTGAACGTATCGAAAGACGCTGTTTCTAACTCCTTGTATGGTTCTCGTGCAGCCGGAGGTGTGGTTATGATTACGACCAAGACCGGACGTAAAGACAAAGTATCCATTAACTTTGACGGTAGTTGGGGTGTGGCACAGCGTGCGTATAAGGATTATGACATGGCTACTGATCCTGGAGAATTCTATCGCCTGACTTGGTATGGTATTCGTAATACCTATTGGGCAGCCGGAAACTCCATTGAAGATTCTAATTTGGCAGCCAGTCAGGATTTGCTGGGCGAACTGGGTAATTACAATGCTTACATTATTCCGCAAGGAGAATATCTGGTGACACCCGATGGTAAACTTAACCCCAATGCGCGTTTGCGTTATGATGACACTTTTGCTGATGCCTTGTTCGACAACGCTTTCCGTCAGGAATACAATGTATCTGCTTCAGGCGGTAACGACCGTACAGACTTCTATGTATCTATGGGATATCTGGATAATGACTCTTATGTATTAGGCTCTTCTTATGAACGTTTTACGGCTCGTGCCAATGTTAACTCCCAACTGAAGTCTTGGTTGAAAGTAGGTACCAATGTAGGGTATTCCAAAGCTACTCAAAACGGTGTACAGGAAAATGCCGGAACTGCTTCCAATCCTTTCGCTGTGGCACGCTCCTGGGCTCCTATCTTCCCAGTTCATGCCTATGACGCAGAAGGTAACATGAAATATTATGAAGACGGACGTCCCATGTATGATGCCGGAAACGGTGAAACAGACGGTACATCCAAACGCCCTACTGCAACTAATCAAAATGTGATAGCCAACATGAGAGAGGACATCCGTGAAAGCGTGTATAATAACCTGACTTCACGTTCATATATAGAAATCTCATTCTTGAAGAACTTCAAGTTTACGGCAAATTACAGTTATGATTTTACGAATGACAGCGAAACACTCTATTACACGCCGACTATCGGTGACGGACAGTCGTTCGGTGGTCGAGGTACACAGGCAAGTATCAACACAACAACTACCAACTTCAACCAAATTTTGGCCTACAGCAATGTGTTCGGCGATTACCACCACTTATCGGCTAAGGTAGGTCATGAATACTATAAGTATGAATACGACTATTTTGACGGACAGAAAACTAACTTTTTTAATCCGAGCAATCCGGAACTGAACAATGGTGGACAGATGCAATACATCAATAGCTACAAGGTGAACCACAACATTGAGGGCTATTTCGGTATGGCAGACTATGATTACAATAACAAATATTATATCTCAGCAGCTTTCCGCCGCGACGGTACTTCCCGCTTCCTGGACCGTTGGGGTAATTTCTGGTCGGTAGGGGCCGCTTGGCGTATTTCCAATGAAGCATTTATGGACGGAACGGACGCTTGGTTGAATGACCTGAAAATACGTGCTTCATATGGTACCCAGGGTAATGAAAATATTCTTTCGGATGAAGGTTACGCCTATGTATACACACCTTACCAAGATCAATATACGGTTACTTGGAATGGCGCTGAATTAGGCTATTCACCGGAATTTTACGGTAATCCGGATTTGACATGGGAAAAGCAGAAAACTTTTGACGTGGGTGTAGATTTCCGCTTGTTCGACCGCGTATATGGTTCATTTGAATACTTCTATCGCCGTACAGACGATATGCTTTTCAAGCGTCCCGTAGCTTTCTCTACAGCCGGACGTCCATATAACTGGGAAAACCTGGGTGCGATGAAAAACACCGGTATAGAGTTCGATGTAAATGTAGATATTTTCAATCAGCCTGACTTGAAGTGGACAGTATCGCTTGTGGGTTCCCACTACAAAAACCGCATCTTGACACTGCCCGAAGAAAATCGCAAAGATGGTATTACTAGTGGTCCATTCAACCTGCGTGAAGGCAAGAGCCGCTTTGAATACTATACTTATATGTATGCTGGTATGGATGAAAAAGGAAATGCTATGTGGTACATGGACGAAACAAATGATAAAGGAGAAGTAATAGGCCGCACTACCACTACTACTTACGCCGAAGCAACCCGCTATTTCATCGGCAAATCTGCATTGCCTGATTTTAATGGCGGTTTCAGTACTACTTTCTCTTACAAAGGTATTGATCTTTCTATAGCAACAGCTTTCCAGATTGGAGGCTATGCTTATGATTATTCCTATTTGGACGGTATGAGTTCCTCATTCTATGTAGGTCATAACAAGGATATGTGGAAGACGTTCAATCCGGAGACAGGTACAGGCTCACTCCCTATCTGGAATGCAGACAATGCTTCTAATTTTTTCACTCAACAGTCAGATCTCAATCTGATAAAGGCCAGCTACTTCAGTATCCGCAACATTACTTTGGGTTACACATTGCCAAAAAACCTGATGCAGAAATTCGGTATTGAAAAGTTGCGCATTTATGCTACAGCAGACAATCTTGCCTTGTGGTCCAAACGTCAGGGATTTGACCCCCGTGTGGCAATGGCAGGCGCTGACGATGAATATGGAGGCTATTCTCCGATGCGTGTGATTTCCGGAGGTATCAACCTTACATTCTAACTAAAAAAGTTTTGTATATGAAGATAATAAAATATATGATGCAGGTACTCGTTGTCGGCAGCCTGCTTACATCTTGTGTTGAAGATGCCGATGTTACCGCTTATTTGACCGAAGACCAACTGGGCAATGTGGCTCAGGACGACCCTGATAAAACTTTTTCGGCCGCTGTGGCAGGTATGTATTCTGATATGCAACAGTATTATGATACCGATATGCAACATAATTATTTCGGTCAAAAGAGCTTTGATTACCTGACATCGCTGATGGGTAACGACATGATTATGACCGGACGTTTCGGTATGAGTCTCTATCATTATTTGTTGGATTATTGGCAACAGAACTATACTCCGACCAACAATCGCTGGAAAGAATACTATCGTGTCATAGCCAATGCCAATAATATTCTCAAACTGATTGACCCCAGTAGTGAAGATCCTGCCAATTTGAAATATCGTGCCATCGCCCTCGGCTTCCGTGGCTATGCCTACTTGCAACTGACCTATCTGTACCAGCATTCCTATTATACCGGTGCAGACGGAACGAAATGGGGACGTGGAGAGAAATATGATTTCTCGCAATCTCCGTGCGTGCCACTTATCACAGAAAAAACGGAAGGCGACCAGCCGCGTGCTACTGTAGCCCAGATATATGAGCAAATCATGAGCGACCTTACTACTGCCTTCGGCTTCTTCAAACAATTGGATATGGTACACACCTCCTCACCTACGGATATGGACGGTTGCGTAGTAGCTATGCACTTGGCCCGTGCAAATATGGTTATCCATGAATGGGATAAAGCGATAGAATATGCGCAAGTAGTGATAGACAACATCCCTATGTTGACGAATGAAAATCAGATACTGCAAGGGTTCAGTAACATCAGCCTGCCGGATGTGGTATTCGGCTGCGACATTACTGCAGATAATAGTACGGTTTATGCATCTTACTTCTCGCAGATGGATGCTTACAGTGAAGGCTATGCCGGTATCGGTGTATGGCGTGCCGCCTTTAAGCCGTTTGTAGACCGCATCGCGGATAATGATGTTCGTCTGCAATGGTTCTGCTGCGACCGTTCTACAGGTGTGGATACTGAAGATAAAGACGGTAAGCCTATCCGTGTGACATTGTTGCGTGATACTAAGACGCCAGCTTCCGTAGAATATCAGGCTGTAAAATTCATCGGTACAGGTCGTGAAAATATCCAGGCAGGTACATTCAGCGGTTGGGAATTGGGAGACTATATCTACATGCGTTCGGAAGAAGCTTATCTGATAAAGATAGAAGCTTTGGCACACAAGAATTCTCCGGATGCTGTAACCGAACTAGAAAACTTCATGAAGACCCGTCAACCCGATTATGATTACACCTTTACGAACAAAGCCGACTTGATAGAGGAAATCATTTATCAAAAACGTGTAGAGTTCTGGGGAGAAGGCTTGGAATATATTGACAATCGTCGTTTGAATATTCCTGTAGACCGTACGGATGAAACCTGGGGTGCAGAAAACAACAATCACTTCTCTGCTGCCAAGTTCCGTTATAATCAGGAAGAACGTCCGTTCCTTTATCAGTTGCCCATCTCGGAAATAGAGAATAATTCTCAAATTTCTCCGAGTGACCAGAATTGATAGAGGTAAAGAATATGTTATAAGTAAAAGTCGGTAAAGGCAAACTGCTTTTACCGATTTTTCTATTATTGCATCACTAGAAAAGGTCTGTCAACAATAGTATTCCTTTTTAACTGATCCGTTTCCTTAACCAAATATCGAAGAACTTGTCATACACGCTATACACTCCCAATTCATTAGTTACAAAATCTTTATCTAAAAGTCCTCTTATGGCTCCTTGCACAGAACTCGCCGTTAGCTTATAAGTTTTTAAAAATTTAGAAGAAGTGATTTCCTGAGCCTTTCCTTCCTTACAAATAGCAATGAGGACTTCTTTTTGCTTAGGTGGGAGTTGAAACAGAAGTGAAGAATAGGTAAAATTTAGTTGTGACAAAATATTTTCAATGGCAAAATTCACTTTATCAACAGTACACTCCTCACCTTCAGCAGTCATTGCATAAAGCGAGTTTGCCATAAACTGAATGTACCAGGTTATTCCTTCAAAACGTTTATAAACTTCTTGAATTGTTTCTACTGCAATTTTTTTCTTATTCTCCGCAAAGTGTCTTTTTATGAATTCCGTATAAATATCTACATTAATAGGAGACAGCTCCATAATGGCCGTACTTTGGTAAAACGGACGTGACGGACTAGTAAATATCTCTCCCATCATATGACGTTGCGAACCGGCATAGATAAATTTTGCATTGGAACAATGTTGGATATGTGTCCGTAATATGGCTTCAACATCCCCTTCCGGATATTTGGCTATGACTTGAAACTCGTCAATGGAAACCAGGCAAGGCTTATCCGCTTCTTCCAAATAACGGAATATTTCATCAAGCGTTATAGCGGGAGCCTTTATATCACCCATTTCCAAATTCCAACTGGGATTACCACTGAAATCAAAAGAGATACTGGTGCGAAGAGAGGATAAACATTTGAGAAACAGCTCCCATGCTTTTCTTCCACGCGGCTTCAAACCATTCAGAATACCTTTACCAAGTTCAAATACAAACTCCTGAAAATTCTTTGTTGCATATATATCGATTAAAAATGTGTGATATACTTCCCTTATTTGTTGCTGATGAAAACAATGCTCTATCAGCCCGGTTTTTCCTAAACGACGAGGGGATATCAAAGCTACATTATTCCCGTTGGTTATATAACGTGTCAATGTAGTTGTTTCGGTTATACGGTCGCAAAAGTACTTTGCTGAAATATAGCCACTGGTTATGAAAGGATTTATTTTTGTCATAGGTTACATGTTTTACACAAAGATAATTATAATCTTATTATAATAACTTATTTATGATGGTTTTTGTAATAGGATTATGTTTTATTTTGACATAAATCTCTGTTTGCGACTTTCATCATAGTGTGTTTCTTTATGGACAACCACGACTGCTCACATTACTTTTTATTTTACAAAAATAGTTCAATAAAAAACTAAAGTATATTTCAATAGTTACAATATAGGTTACACCAATATGTATATAGCATTGATAATCATTGTTTTATTGCAAAACATGGTAACACGTGAGTAACTTGATAGTTTTGTAAATACATGGTAGAGCATATTCTATTGAGTTTTTGGGTTAAATATAATGACTTTATATTTATTTATAAAATGCTTATTTATAGAAGTTTACATATTATATAGTTCTGCGAAAACTTTGCAGATTTCATACATCGGTATGCAGACTCAGGAAGTGGCTATCAAGCCGAACTTAAAAGTGGTATTGAAACCTGATACTGAGGTGCTTGATGAAGTTGTCGTTGTTGCTTACGGTACTGCCAGCCGCCAGTCCATTACAGGTGCTGTAGCCTCTATCGACTCAAAGAAACTGGAAATGCGCCCTGTTACTGAAGTAACGGGAACTTTGGAAGGTGCTGCTCCCGGTATTCAGGTGAATAACTCATATGGTGAGCCGGGTAGCGATAAATCCGAAATCCGTATTCGCGGATTTGGTTCTGTAAACGGAACTAATGCCCCGCTGATTGTCGTAGACGGCTCTCCTTATGGCGGAAGCTTGAATGATATCAATCCGCAGGATATTGAATCTATTTCTGTTCTGAAAGATGCTTCATCTGCCGCTCTTTATGGTAATAAGGCTGCTAATGGAGTTATCATGATTACCACTAAAAAAGGTAAAAGTCATAAGTTGAACTTCCGGATTGGTGTGAAGCAGGGTATGTATACCCGTGGTATACCGGAATATGACAAATTGGGCGTAAACCAATGGATGGAAGCTATGCGTTCCGGTATGCAAAGCTATTGGGAAAAAGACGGTGGAGTTACTCCGCAACAAGCATTCGAAGCATCTAAAACAGTCAATGATGACATTGTTTTTTCTCCTATCTTTGATAAGAACGGTGCTGCCATGTTCGATGAAAATGGAAAGTTCGTAGCAAAGGTAAAACCCGGTTACAATGATTTGGATTGGCTGAAGGCATTGGAGCGCACAGGTTATCGTCAGGAATACACAGCCAGTGCGGATGCTATGGGAGAAAAGTATGATATTTTCTCTTCTTTCGGCTATTTGAATGAGAAAGGATATATCATTGGCTCAGATTATGACCGTTTCACTGCACGTTTGAAGGCTAACTATCAGCCGACTTCCTGGTTTAAAACAGGTGTAAGTCTGAGCGGAACAATGTCCGGCTCTAATTATCAGGCTAATGCTCATGATGCATATTTTGCTAATCCGTTCTATACAGCCGGTCAGATGGCACCGGTCTATCCTTATTTGATGCATAATGAAGACGGAAGCGTGGCTACAGATGGCAACGGTAACTCTTATGATATAAGTAACTATGATTATTTGAGTGGTCGTAATATTATTTATGAAATTCAGAATGATATCAGCCGTAAGGAACGTAATGCCGTATCAGGTCAGATATATGGTACGATTTCTTTCTTGAAAGATTTTGCGGCTACTGTAAGGGGGGACCTCTATAATGTAAATAACACGGAAAAATCCTTCAATAACCCCTATTGCGGTGACGGTGCCGCTAACAACGGCCGTCTTTCAAAAGTACATGACCGTACACGCGAATACCGTTTTACACAGGAACTGACATGGGCTCACGATTTTGATAAGCACCATATTGATGTATTGCTGGCTCACGAATCTTTCAAGCACTCCTATAATTATGATTTCATGATGAAGGAACAGATGAAAGTCAGTGGAAATACGGAGATGAGCAATTTTGCGAAAATGACAAGTATCGATGGTTATAACCAAGAATACACTACGGAAAGCTATCTTTCCCGTGCACGCTATAACTTTGCGGAAAGATACTTCCTGGATGCTTCATTCCGTCGCGACGGTTCTTCACGTTTCTCCGATCCGTGGGGTAATTTCTGGTCGCTGGGTGCAAGCTGGATTATCTCTCAGGAGAAGTTCATGAAAGACCTTACATGGATTGATAATCTGAAGTTCCGTGTTTCTTACGGTGAAGTTGGTAATGATGCCGGTGCCGATTATTATGCTTACAAGGAACTGTTCTATTCGGATGTCAATGCCGGTATCGGTGCGTTCTATAAAATTCAGATACCTAATAAGAACTTGAAATGGGAAACTTCCGGTTCATTGGATATCGCGTTGGAAGGTCGTTTGTTCAACCGTTTCAATTTCTCTTTGGATTTCTTCAACAAAACATCTAAAGATTTGCTTTTCACGGTTTACAATCCGCTTTCTGGCGGTGCAACCGACTGGTTTGCTACTTCTGACGAGACGCCGTCCGGAATGTCACAATATTTTGCTAACATAGGTAGTGTTCGCAATACCGGTCTTGAGGTAGCTATGGATGTAGATGCCATCCGGACTAAAGATTGGAAGTGGAATATCGGTTTGAACCTGACTACTATCCATAACGAAATTACAAAATTGCCCGGTGGTAAAGACATTCTGCATGGAACACAGAATTATAGTGAAGGACACAGCATCTATGAATTCTATACTTATACTTACGCCGGAGTAGACCAAATGAACGGACGTGCGCTTTATAATGCAAACTCACAGCTGGGTGAAAGTACAATCAATGCTCTGAAAGCTCAAGATGAGTATGTTACTATCAACGGTAAAAACTATGTGTACAATACATCGTATGCCGAAAAAGAATGGCAAGGCAGTGCATTGCCCGATGTATATGGAAGTATCAATACATCTTTGACATGGAAAGACCTGACACTTTCCGTACTCTGTACATATTCATTGGGCGGAAAAGTATATGATTATAATTATCAAGGATTAATGTATACTACGACTAATGGTCCGGGAGCCTTGCATAAGGATGTGCTGAATGGCTGGCAAGCTGTTCCGGAAGGTATGACCGAAGATTCTCCCAATCGTTTGAATCCGAACGGTACGCCTCAGTTCGACCTTTCAAGTTTGGCTTCTACTTCTTATGGTGCAAGTTCACGCTGGCTGACGGATGCTTCTTATTTTGTCATCAAAAATATCAATCTGAACTATTCTTTCCCAAAGAAAGTCGTTACAAAATGGGGATTGGGTGGATTGAGCGTTTATGGCTCCATTGAAAATGCGGCTACTTTTACGGCGCGTAAGGGTATGAATCCTCAATATAGCTTCAGCGGTTCTCAAGATAATACATTCGTTGCAGCACGTGTGTTTACGCTCGGACTTAATTTAAACTTCTAAAATGAAACAGATTATGAAATATATATTCAAGAACGTAATGATATTAGGACTCGGCTGTCTGTTGGGATTTACCTCTTGCTCGGACAGTTGGCTCAATACAGACTCCACGCAGACTGCGGGGGGAGATGTGATTTTCTCTACAACGGATAATGCAAAACTTGTTATCAACGGTATTTGCAGGACAATGGTTCAGCAACATGCCTATTATGGACAAAACTTCAACGGTGAAGGTACTATGAAGTTGCTTTATGGCGAATATCCCGGTCAGGATTTCAACTTCCCTTATATGGCACCGGGATGGTCTCCGCTGATGAACAACCAGTCTACCATAACCCAGAGCAGCAGCTCTATCTATGATTCTTACCCCTGGTATTACTATTATCTGATTATTGGAAATGCCAATGCGGTAATCAATCGTATTGATAAAGCAGAAGGTTCGCAAGAAGAGAAAGACTTCTTGAAAGCCGAGGCACTTACATTCCGTGCTTATTCTTTCTTCCGTTTGGCTGAATTATATTGTGAGCCTTGGGCACGTAGTAATGATGGTGCTACCGATGGTGTGGTACTGCGCATTAAGGAAGTAGCCGAAGCTGGTGAAGAGACAGACTTGAAGTTGTCTACATTGGCCGAAACCTATAAGCAGGTTTATGATGATCTTGATGAAGCCCTTAGATTATATGAGGTTTCCGGACTTACCCGCGATGACATTTACTGGGATGCTACCTCTAATATCAGTTTCCCGGATGCTCCGGTGGCTCATGCCATTTATGCCCGTGCTGCTTTAACGCGTCAGGATTATGCCGTGGCCAAGGAACATGCGGCTTTGGCGCGTGTAAATTTCCCCTTGATGGACACGAATACATATTATAGCGGTTTCTGCACTCCCAGCAGTGAGTGGATTTGGGGTGTGTACAATGATGCTTCCGAAACTATCTGGTATTATGGATGGCAGCTCTTCATGGCTTGTAACGGTTACTATGCGCAGCAAAATATCAATGTATGTATCAATCGTGATTTGGTTGAGTCTTTTGCCGACAGCGATATTCGTAAAGGATTGTTCTTGACGGAATCTACATTCTTGCCGGAAGATGGAAGTAAAACATTCTTGGATGTTGTAAGTACTGAAAGCCGTAATGCCAATAAATTTAACAGTACAGCGGAGGGCAAGGCCGCTTCTGCGAAAGCCAATAAGTATGTAAAGGAGACGGTAGCCTCTGCTTCACCGCAGGCATATGCTTATGCCAGCCTGAAATTCCAAGCTACGGCACAGCCGGCTGTAGGTTGTCAGCCCATTTTCCGTGCTTCGGAGATGTTGTTGATTGAGGCGGAAGCTAATTATTATCTGAGTTCAGACCCGACTGCTGCACAAAACAGCTTGGTTGAATTGAATAAAAACAGCGGCCGTGACCCTCAGTATACGTGTACGGCTACCGGTGAGGATTTACTGAAAGAGATTAAGAAATACCGTCGTCTGGAGTTATGGGGCGAAGGTTTCAGTTGGTATGACTGTAAACGTTGGGGCGATCCAGTGGTTCGTAACTCTTTTAAGGAAGGCGGTAATTACAGTTCGTATATTAGCGGAACATTCGGATTTAAAGATAGCAACTATGTATCGGAGTTCTGGAAATGGATTCTTCCGAACCGTGAAAGCGATTATAACAGCGCTATCGAAATGAAATAAACGGAATATCCGTAAATAATTAAGGCGGGTGTGCAGGGCCGAAAGACCGGAAGGTATGGGCTGGCACATCCGCTTTCCGTTTTGTGGCATCTGACGGTGCTCGATGGTTTACGACAGGAATCCGTATCCTTATTATTAAAAATGGGAATGAACACTATGAGAATGGTTTTGTTTTTTCTTATATTTGCCGGCACATATAATAAAGATACATATATATAATAAGGTATAAAGTAGAATGAAAGAATTTGTAATTTCCGAAGCGCAGGTCGAAACCGCAGTATTGGTAGGTCTTATCACAAAAACTCAGGATGAGCGTAAGACGAACGAATACCTCGACGAGCTGGCATTCTTGGCTGAGACAGCCGGGGCGGAAGTAGTGAAAAGATTTACTCAGAAGTTAGACCAGGCAAACTCTGTGACATACGTCGGCAAGGGTAAACTGGAAGAAATAAAAGAATATATCCGCAGCGAAGAAGAAGCCGAGCGCGAAATCGGTATGGTGATTTTCGATGATGAGCTCTCGGCAAAGCAGATACGCAATATCGAGGCTGAACTGAAAATAAAGATATTGGACCGTACCTCACTCATCCTCGACATCTTTGCCATGCGTGCACAGACTGCCAATGCGAAAACTCAGGTTGAATTGGCGCAGTACAAATACATGCTTCCCCGTCTGCAACGTTTGTGGACACACTTGGAACGTCAGGGAGGCGGTTCGGGAGCCGGTGGCGGTAAAGGTTCCGTGGGTCTGCGCGGACCGGGTGAGACGCAGTTGGAAATGGACCGCCGTATCATCCTGAACCGTATGTCATTGCTGAAAGACCGTCTGGCGGAGATTGACAAGCAGAAAGCTACCCAGCGTAAGAACCGCGGCCGCCTTATTCGTGTGGCATTGGTAGGATATACCAATGTCGGTAAATCTACTCTGATGACGTTGCTTTCCAAGAGCGAAGTGTTTGCGGAGAATAAGCTGTTTGCCACGTTGGACACTACGGTGCGCAAGGTTATCATCGAGAACCTGCCGTTTCTGCTGTCGGACACGGTAGGCTTTATTCGTAAGTTGCCCACCGATTTGGTAGACTCTTTTAAATCTACGTTGGACGAGGTGCGCGAAGCCGACCTGTTGTTGCACATCGTAGATATTTCCCACCCCGATTTTGAAGAGCAGATAGAAGTGGTGAACAAGACATTGGCGGACATCGGTGCATCCGGTAAGCCCATGATACTTGTATTCAATAAAATAGACGCTTACACCTATGTGGCGAAAGCGGACGACGACCTTACCCCCAGAACCAAAGAAAACTTAACACTCGAAGAACTGATGAAGACGTGGATGGCGAAGTTGGAAGACAATTGCCTTTTCATCTCTGCCCGCGAACGTATCAATGTAGAGGAACTGAAGAGTGTGGTTTACCGGCGTGTAAAAGAACTGCATGTGCAGAAGTACCCCTATAACGATTTTCTTTATCAGACTTACGATGAAGAGGAAGTTTAATTCAATGAAGAATTGATTCTTCATTTTTAATTTGAATGTTATGACTTACAGAAACTTGACCGAAGACGAAGTTCTTCGGTTGAAGAGCCAGTCGTGTCTGGCAGATGATTGGGGGAAAGTAACCGTTGCAGAAGAGTTTTCAACGGAATTCGTACATCATACTCGTTTTTCGGGTGAGGTGCGTTTGGGGGTATTCCATTCCGAATTTACTTTGCCGGGTGGAATAAAGAAACATTCCGGTTTGCGGCATGTAACGCTTCACAATGTAACGGTGGGTGATAATTGCTGCATCGAGAATATCCAAAACTACATTGCCAATTATGAAATAGGGCATGATACTTTCATTGAGAATGTAGACATTATTCTTGTAGACGGATTGTCCAGGTTCGGTAACAGTGTGGAAGTGTCTGTATTGAACGAGACCGGCGGGCGCGAAGTACTTATCAGTGACAAACTTTCTGCCCATCAGGCTTATATCATGGCGCTGTACCGTCACCGTCCGGAGCTGATTGCGCGGATGAAGGAAATTACCGATTTCTATTCCAATAAGCATGCCTCCGCTACCGGTTCTATCGGCAGCCATGTAATGATACTCAATACCGGTTCTATCAAGAATGTCCGCATTGGCGACTATTGCCACATTTGTGGTACGTGCCGTCTGTACAACGGAAGTGTCAACAGTAACGAGTACGCGCCTGTACATATCGGACACGGCGTTATTTGCGATAATTTTATCATATCGTCCGGTTCGCATGTGGACGACGGAGCCATGCTTACCCGTTGTTTTATAGGGCAGGCTTGCAAGCTGGGGCACAACTATTCCGCTTCGGACTCCTTGTTTTTCAGTAACTGCCAGGGAGAAAACGGTGAAGCGTGTGCCATCTTTGCCGGACCTTATACGGTGACACATCATAAATCCACCTTGCTTATAGCCGGTATGTTTTCCTTTATGAATGCCGGTTCCGGTTCCAATCAAAGTAATCACATGTACAAGCTCGGTCCTATCCATCAGGGTACGTTGGAGCGTGGAGCCAAAACCACTTCCGATTCCTATATTCTGTGGCCTGCAAGGGTGGGGGCGTTCTCTCTTGTTATGGGACGCCACGTCAACCATTCCGATACTTCCAATCTGCCGTTTTCTTATCTGATAGAACAGAACAATACGACATATCTTGTGCCCGGCGTCAATCTGCGAAGTGTGGGTACTATCCGTGATGCGCAAAAATGGCCCCGGCGCGACCAGCGTACCGATACCAACAAACTGGACTTCATTAACTACAATCTGTTGAGTCCCTATACCGTACAGAAGATGTTCAAGGGACGGGAGACTTTGAAGAATCTGCGTTATGCCTCTGGCGAACTTTCCGACATCTATTCTTTTCACAGTGCCAAGATACGCAACTCGGCTCTGGTGAAAGGTATCCGCTTTTATGAGATAGCCATTCACAAGTTTCTTGGCAATTCGGTAATCAAACGTTTGGAAGGTATCGGTTTTCATACCAATGAAGAGATTCGCGCCCGATTGAAGCCCGATACACCTATCGGTAGTGGCGAATGGGTGGATATTTCCGGACTGATAGCTCCCAAAAGTGAGATTGACGCCTTGATAGACGGCATAGAGTCGGGTGCAATTAACCGTTTGAAGCATATCAATGCCGAGTTTGAGCGGATGCACCGGAATTATTATACCTATGAGTGGACATGGGCTTATGAGAAGTTGGAAGAATTCTATGGCATTGCTCCGGAAAATATGACTGCAGAGGATATAATTCATATTGTCGAGAAATGGAAAGAAGCTGTTGTTGGTCTGGACCGCATGGTTTATGAGGATGCCAAAAAGGAATTTTCTCTGGCTTCCATGACCGGTTTTGGCGCGGATGGTTCACGTCTTGAAAAAGAACTTGATTTCGAGCAGGTACGTGGTGACTTCGAAAACAATCCGTTCGTAACGGCCGTTCTCAAACACATTGAAGTGAAGACCGCATTGGGCGATGAGCTGATAGGACGTATGCAAAAGGTACAATGAAGATGAGGCGGAGGGATGGCAAATCCATTCGTTTTATATGATTAAAATAGAGAAAGCGGGGTTGAAGTATTAGGTTTCAATCTCGTTTTTTCTTTCTAATTAAAGAAATATTTCAAGATTACTTCTTACCTTTGCTGTAACGAAATCACTTTTAAACTAAATGAACAAGTAATTATGGCAACAACACCTCCGTTCAAGTATCAGCCCATGTTCGAAAAGGGTAAGGATACGACTGAGTATTATCTGCTTACCAAAGACTATGTGTCTGTAAGCGAGTTTGAAGGAAAACCTATCCTGAAGATTGAAAAAGAAGGCTTGACTGCAATGGCTAATGCCGCTTTCCGTGACGTTTCGTTCATGTTGCGTCGTTCGCACAACGAGCAGGTTGCTAAAATTCTGAGTGACCCTGAGGCAAGTGATAATGATAAGTATGTAGCTTTGACTTTCCTGCGTAATGCCGAGGTTGCCTCTAAGGGAGTACTGCCTTTCTGCCAGGATACGGGTACGGCTATCATTCACGGTGAAAAAGGACAACAAGTGTGGACGGGCTATTGTGATGAAGAAGCCCTCTCGCTCGGTGTTTACAAAACATATACGGAAGAAAACCTGCGCTATTCCCAGAATGCGCCTCTCAACATGTACGACGAAGTGAACACGAAGTGCAATCTTCCGGCGCAGATTGATATTGAGGCTACCGAAGGTATGGAGTACGAGTTCCTTTGTGTGACCAAAGGTGGCGGTTCTGCCAACAAGACTTATCTCTACCAAGAGACAAAAGCTATCTTGAATCCTGAAACACTGGTTCCGTTCCTTATTGAAAAGATAAAGACATTGGGTACGGCCGCTTGTCCGCCTTATCACATAGCGTTCGTTATCGGCGGTACATCTGCTGAGAAAAACCTGCTGACCGTGAAACTGGCTTCCACTCATTTCTATGACAACCTGCCGACTACAGGTAACGAATTCGGCCGTGCATTCCGTGATGTAGAGCTGGAGAAAGAAGTGCTGAAAGAAGCTCACAGAATTGGTCTTGGTGCACAGTTCGGAGGTAAGTATCTGGCTCATGATATACGTATTATCCGTCTGCCGCGTCACGGTGCTTCCTGTCCGGTAGGCTTGGGCGTTTCCTGCTCTGCCGACCGTAACATCAAGTGTAAAATCAACAAGGACGGTATCTGGATTGAAAAGCTCGACAGCAATCCGGGTGAACTGATTCCTGCCGAACTCCGTAAAGCCGGTGAGGGTGATGTGGTGAAGATTGATTTGAACCAACCGATGGAAAATATCCTGAAAGAGCTGACTAAGTATCCGGTTTCCACCCGCCTGTCTCTGAACGGTACTATCATCGTGGGCCGTGACATAGCCCATGCCAAGCTGAAAGAACGTTTGGACCGCGGTGAGGACTTGCCGCAGTATATCAAAGACCATCCTATCTACTATGCCGGCCCTGCCAAAACTCCGCAGGGAATGGCTTGCGGTTCGATGGGCCCGACAACTGCCGGACGTATGGACCCGTACGTAGACCTCTTCCAAAGTCACGGCGGAAGCATGATTATGCTTGCCAAAGGTAACCGCAGCCAGCAAGTTACGGACGCTTGCAAGAAGTACGGCGGTTTTTATCTCGGTTCTATCGGCGGCCCTGCCGCCATCTTGGCGCAAAACAATATCAAGAGCATCGAGTGTGTGGAATATCCCGAACTCGGCATGGAAGCTATCTGGAAGATTGAAGTGGAAGATTTCCCGGCATTTATCCTGGTGGATGACAAGGGTAATGACTTCTTCAAACAGTTGAAACCGTGGAATTGCAGTAAATAACGATAATCCCGAATATGATAATAAAAGCCGCTCTGGAAACTCTCCTTGAGCGGCTTTTTGTATGATGACCGGTGGAATGTAAGGCTGCTAATGGAAGTTTCTTTTTGATGTCGCCGTTACTCTTTTATCTGTTTTTTCCACTGTTCGTACTTTTTCAGCACTTTCAATCCGGCATTGTTATACCAGCTATAGCCGTTGCGGCGCTCATACCCTATCTCGGAAATATCGTACTTCTTCACTCCGTCGCGGTCGCAGAAGAAAGGGCGGTTGTCTTCAAGGGTATAGAAACGTGCCCAAAATACGGGGCAAGGATAGTCATCCTGCGGGCAAGGAACCATCCGATAGTCTTTCTTGCCTTCACTGTTGGTAAAGTCCTTACGCATGATGCCCGTAATCTTGTTTGCCTTGAACCAACTGACGGCTGCTTCTACAGAAGCGATAATCCGGGGTGAGGGGTCGGGGATGGACATCAGCAGCAGGACGATATTGTCCGATTCGGCGCCGCTGAGCGAGGGAAGTTCGTAGGCGCGTGCCTTGGCAGGGGCAAGGGTGCGTTCATCGTGCTGGGCGCACCACACAGTCAGTTTGCCGTTTTGTTTTACCTGAGTGTTGAGGATGCACTCCACACCTTTGTCGAATGCGGTACGGGCGCGTTGGCAAAGGGTATCCGGTACATAGGTGTACGGGGCTTTCTTGTTGTACACATCACGTAACAGGTTCATGACGTTCACCATTGCATTGTCGTTGTAGGTGATGTGGGTATAATAACCTTTGGGGCGCGGCCAGAACTGAGGCCAGCCGCCGTTGGGGTATTGCGCTTTCAGTATGTAGCGTATGCCTTCTAAGGCAGCGTCTTTGTATTTCTCTATGCCGGTGGCAAGGTAGATGCGGGAAAGGTAGCGTATCTCTGTGCTTGTGGCATTGTTGTCGATGGTGCTTTGGTTGACGTTATCCTTGTCGGCAAGGGCTTTCTGGTACTCATCGGCTGTCAGTTCGGCGGGCATGTAGATGTTTTTGGGCCAGCCGCCGGTTGTTTGCTGGTAGAGCAGTACATTGTCGGCAATACGGACAGCTTCGGGAGTAGTGAAGAAGGCATCGTCCAATTTGGGGGCCAGTTTTACCCAATCCTTATAAGGATGTTTCTTTTTGTAGTCGATTGTTTTCTGTGCATTGGCGCTTGTGAACAAGGCAAGCAATGCACAGAAAAAGATTGTTCGTTTCATATTGGTATTGTTTTGGGTTTCTCTTTACGAACAAAAGTAGGGAAAAGTTTGAAGAGAAGATGGCAATATTTGTTTTTAAGGGAGTAAAAATTGTGATTTATAGGTACATCTATTCCAAATACTGTTCCACTCTTCCGCTGATTTGCAACAGGGATATTTCGCACAATTTGGTGTCATACTCTGCCGATAGGATACGTTCCTCGGCATCCAGCAGGCTCTTTTGCGCTTCGCGCATCTCGATACCGGAGAGGTTGCCGAGCATATAGCGTTCCATGGCAATCTCATGGTTCTCTTTGGCTGCAACGAGGTTCTGTCGTTCCAGCTTCAGCATCTGGAGATTGTTCTGGTAGGCTTGCCACAGGTTGCTCAAGTCGGCGCGTAAGGCTTGTTCCAGTTGCTCGCGTTCCAAACGGGCGTTTTGTACGGCAATGCGTGCATTACGGAGTTCGCGGCGGCGGTTGCCGTCAAAGAGATTGAACCCTACGGTGATGCCGAAGTTCAGTCCGAGGTTGCTGCGGCGGCTGTTGGCGGAAATATCATATTTGTTGAGGGTATAACCGTAGCCGCCATTCATCTTTACGTACGGGTAGTCGCGGGAACTGGCTTTTTTATAGTCCAGCCGTGCCAGCGTATTGTTCTGTTCGGCTTTCAGTAAGGCGGCGTTGGCTTGCAAGGTGGCATTCCAGAGCTCATCGAAATTCAGTTTAGCGCTGACATTGATGAGGCTGTCTTCAACGATGAAAGGGCGGTCTACGTCTTCACTCGCCATCAGCTCGTTCAGTTGGATACGCGAGGTATGCAGTAATTCCTGTTGTTTCATGTATTGCGCGCTGTCGGCATTGAAGTCTACTTTGGCCTGCTGGTAGTCCAGGCGGGAGAAGTTACCGATGTGATACCGTTCCTCTACGATGCGCAGGCGCTCTTTGGAGAGCGATACGGCGTAGCGGAAATTTTTCAGACGGATGGTGTGCTGCACGTAGTTGTAGTACTCGGCGGCGATGTTGGCTATGAGGTCTTCGATGGCGATACGGGTGTTGGTTTCGCCCTGACGTTCCAGCTCTTTCAGCTTTTGGTAGTTGGCGGTGATGTTGAAGCCGTCGAAGATTGTCCAGCTCAGGTTGATGCCGGCATCGACGGTCTGGTCGAACACGCCGTTTTCTTTGGTGGTTTCACCGGTGGCGCGCAGTTTGGTTTCGGTATTGTCCAAAGTACCTTTATAGCCGGCAGACAAGTCGAGCGTGGGCAGGTAGCCGGCATTGGCAAGGGTGGCGTTGTTTTTGCTTACTTGCTGTTCGTTACGGGTGATACGCAAGGAATAGTTGTTCAGCAGTCCCTGTTCCAGACAGGATTTCAGGGTATAGACAGGTGCTGGCTGTGCCTGAACGGCAAGCGCGGTGCACAGAATGATCAGGAAAGATAAAAGCGTACGTTTCATTCGTTCTTCAGTTTACTTCGGTTGGTAGATACATAACTATAAATAGCGGGGACGATGTACATCGTAAGCAATGTAGACACAAGCATACCGCCTACTACGGCCGTACCCATGGCGATGCGTTGGTTACACCCTTCGCCCGTGGCGAATGCCAGCGGTATCAGTCCCAGTACGGTAGAAGCGCTCGTCATCAGGATAGGGCGCAGACGTTGCAGGGCGGCATCCTTGATGGCTTGCATCTTGTCCTCTCCGATTTCCTGCTTCTGGTTGGCGAACTCTACAATCAGGATACCGTTCTTTGCCACTAGACCAATCAGCATGATGATACCGATTTGGCTGAATATATTCATCGTGATGCCGCCGAAATACATGAATACCAGTGCGCCTGCAATGGCAAGGGGCACGGTCAGCATGATAATCAGCGGGTCCTTGAAACTTTCGAACTGGGCGGCAAGAATCAGGTAGATAAGCAGGATGGCCAGAATGAAAGCGAACATCAAGCTGGAAGAACTTTCGCGGTATTCTTTTGAGTCACCGGTGAGGGCTGTGCGGAAAGTATCGTCCAATGTTTCTTTGGCAATCTTGTCCATTTCGTCCAGACCTTGCCCGATGGTCTTGCCGTCGGCAAGTCCGGCGGAAATAGTAGCGGACACGAAACGGTTATAGCGATACAACTTGGGCGGAGCAATGCCGTTTGTCAGCTCTATCAGGTTGTCAAGCTGTACCATGTCTCCCTTGTCGCTACGGATGTAGATACCTTTCAGGTCGGCAGGCTTGTTGCGTTGCTGACGGTTGATTTCTCCCAATATCTCGTATTGCTTTCCATTCATATAGAAGTAGCCCATACGCTGGCCGCTCAGACCGTATTGCAGTGTTTGGGCGATGTTGCGGGTGCTGACACCCATGATGCTTGCCTTGTCGCGGTTGATGTTGATGCGGGCTTCCGGCTTGCTGAACTTCAGGTCTACGTCCGCCATCTGGAATACCGGATTCTCATATACCTTTGCCATGAACTTGGGCAGTACTTCCTGCAATTTCTCAATGTTGGTGGCTTGCAACACGTACTGCACGGGCATACCGCCGCGCCGTCCGCCGAAGGACGAAGACTGTTGCACAAAAGAGCGTGCCATAGTCTTTTTCTGTACTGCTTTCGATAGTTTTTCCGCCACTTCCATTTGCGTGTAGTCACGGTCCCTCATGTCTTTCAGGGTGATGCGTACATTACCGCTACCGCTGGATACGCGGGCGGTTACCGCTTCGGCATCGGGGGCGATGGAGTCGACAAGCTGGTTGATGTCTTCCGTGTAGTCGCGGATGTATTCGTAGGTAACACCTTCGGCACCACGCGTATTGATGCTGATTTGCGAGCGGTCTTCCAACGGCGCCATTTCCGCAGGGATATGGTTCCAAAGAAAGCCGATAATGAGAATGGTTGCCGCAGTGAAAGGAAGCGCAATCCAGCGTTTGCGCAGGAAGGCTGCCAAAGAGCGGCTGTAAAGGTTGTTCATCCCTTCAAAGAACGGTTCGGTCTTACGGTAGAACCAGCTTTGTTTCTCTCTCTTTATCAGTAACTTGGTAGCCAGCATCGGCGTAAAGGTCAGTGCGGCAAAAGAGGAGATGATAACCGAACCGGACACCACGATACTGAACTCACGGAACAGTCGTCCCGTCATACCGTCCATAAATACGATGGGAAAGAATACCGCTACCAGCGTAATGGTGGTAGAGATTACGGCAAAGAAGATTTCTTTGGCTCCCTCGATACCGGCCTCTTTCGGGGGCATTCCTTTTTCGATGCGGACGTAGATATTCTCCGTCATTACAATGGCGTCATCAACCACGAGTCCCACGGCAAGTACAATGGCAAGCATGGAGAGTACGTTGATGGAGAATCCTGCCAGGTACATAACGAAGAATGCTCCGATTAATGATACGGGAATTACGATACACGGAACCAGGGTGACGCGCCAGTCGCGAAGGAACAGGAAGATGATGATGATGACGAGGACGAAGGCCTCGTATACGGTCTGCTTTACTTCATCGATGGAGGCACGGATGAATTTGGTGTTGTCGAAGCCGTAGGAGTAATGTACGTCTTCCGGCAGGTCTTTCTTCATATTCTCCATTCGCTCGTACACGGCATCGGCTATCTGGATGTGGTTGGCACCCGGTTGCGGAATTACTACGACGCCTACCATAGGCACGCCGTTCATCTTCATATAGCTTTTGATGTCCGCCGGACCGAGTTCGGCGCGGCCTATGTCGCTGAACCGGACAATACGGTTGCCGTCCTCTTTCAGGATGAGATTATTGAATTCCTCTGCCGTATGCATCAATCCGAGTGTGCGGATAGTCAGTTCGATGGTGTTTCCCTCGATGCTGCCCGAGGGGAGTTCCACATTCTCATTGTCTACCGCATTCTTTACGTCGATGGGGGTAATGCCGTAACCGGACATCTTGATAGGGTCGAGCCACAAGCGCATGGAATAACGTTTCTCTCCCCAAATGCTTACACTGCTCACATCGGAGATTGTTTGCAGTTGCTCTTTTACGGTGAGGTCGGCTATTTCGCTGAGTTCCAGTAGCGAGCGTTTGTCGCTTTGCAAAGCGACCATGAGGATAGGCATGGCGTCTGCATCGGCTTTGGATACGGTTGGCGGGTCGCAGTCGCGAGGCAGATAACGCTGGGCACGCGACACTTTGTCACGTACATCGTTAGCGGCTGTCTCCAGGTCTACGGAAAGTTCAAATTCCACCGTAATACGTGACGAGCCCTGTTGGCTGACACTGGAGAGTGAACGAATGCCGGGGATACCGTTGATATTCTGCTCCAGCGGTTCTGTAATCTGGTTCTCAATAACGTCGGCGTTTGCTCCGGGATAGGAGCAGGATACGGAAATGATGGGATTGTCCACCGACGGATACTCGCGGACACCGAGATAGTTGTACCCGATGAAACCGAAGAGTAGGATAATCAGTGTCAATACCGTAGAGAGTACCGGTCGCCGTATGCTTAATTCGGATATATTCATGATATGAAGTATAAAGTATAAGGTATGAAGTGTAAAGTATGGAATATAAAGTATAATGTACGGATTATGAGTTACTGCTTCCGGTATAGACTTGCCATAGCTCATACTTTATACCTTATACTTCATACTTTATAAAATTTCGTACTCAGTTAATGTTGTCTAATGTCACGGGTAATCCTGTGCGGAGTTGCAAGGTTCCCGAAGTTATGATTGTATCGCCTATGTTCAGGCCTTGCAATACTTGCACTTCGGCTTCCGTACGAATGCCGGTAGTAATCTCTACCGGTTGTGCTTTTCCTGATTTATAAAGGAAAATCTTATCCTTGCCCATTTCCGGAACGATGGCCTCGGAGGGTACGGCAAGTGCGTTTTGTATTTCGTCCTTATTCAGTTTGATACTGGCATAACGGCCCGGCAGTACGGCGCTGTTGGCATTGGGATAAAGTGCACGGATAGTCAGTGTATGGGTAGTGGGGTCTATCTTTGACTCGCGTGCATAGACGGTGGCATGGAAAGTGTTCAGTTTGCCTTCGAGCGTGAAGTCCAGCCCTGCGCCTGTCTTTACGTCATTGGCATAGCGTTCGGGCACTGCAAACTCTACTTTCAGCGGAGAAAGTTTGGTGAGCTTGGCTACAATGGTGGAGGGAGACGCGTATGTTCCGACACTGACCTGCCGCAGACCGATGACTCCGTCAAAGGGAGCGCGAAGTTCGGTTTGCGCAATGTTGGACTCTATCAGGTCGATGTCGGCATTCAGGGTTGCCAGTTCGGTCTTTACCTGTTCGTATGCCTCCTTACTGACGGCATCTCTTTCCAGCAACGCATTTTGACGGAATACGCGGTCTTCCGCCAGTTTCAGCTGCGATACCAACCTTTGTAATTGCGCCTGGAGAGGACGGTCGTTTACTTTGGCGAGCAATTGCCCTTTCTTCACAAAGCTGCCTTCTTCAAAGTTTATTTCGACAATCTTACCGGAGGTCTCGAATGAAAGGTCTACTTCCTCATCAGGCAGCAGGCTGCCGCTGATTTGTATTTCATCTTTCAGCAGTTGCGGTTTTATAATTCGGGCGTTTACGTTCAGTACCTTTTTGCCGCCACGTTTACCGGTCATTACCTTGTCGGCAGCCGCCAATTCTTCGTTTGTCTTGGGGAGTTGGGAATAAATACCTCCGCCTATCAGTCCGGCACCAATGAATATGATGATGCCCCATTTCACTTTTTTATTCATGTTGTAGTATTAGTAGTATATTTAGCCATAGATTTGGACGGAAAAGGTACGAAAAAGTTTAAAATAAGAAATGTTAATAAAAGTGATAAGGCAATAAAGCGATGGAGCGGTAGGGTAAGCCTGTCACTTTGCCTTTCTTTTAGTAAGCTGCTCTGTATTTACCTTCTTCCTTATCTTCCAGCATATTCAGGTAAGAGGCGTAGCGGGATTCGCTGATGTAATGTTGTTCTACCGCTTCGCGCACGGCGCATCCCGGTTCGTGACGATGGGTGCAGTTATTATAGCGGCAGTCGGCAGAGACTTTGAATATTTCCGGAAAGTAATGTCCTATCTCTTCTTCCTCCATGTCGAATGTTCCGAATCCCTTGATTCCGGGGGTGTCTATGATATAGCCGTCACCAGGCACAGGAAACATTTCGGAGAAAGTAGTGGTGTGCATACCTTTGTTGTGATAGGCGGAGATTGCGCCGGTTTTGATATCCAGTTCCGGCAGGATAGCATTGATAAGGGTGGATTTGCCTACTCCGGAATGTCCGGAGAAAAGCGTTATTTTCCCTTTAAGTTCTTCTTTTATAATATCGACACCTTCACCGGTCTTGGCGGATACCTTAAAGCAGGGGTAACCGATAGTGGTATAAAGATTGATGAGTCCGTCCAGATAGCGGAGCTCATCTTCGCTGTAGGCATCTGTCTTGTTAAAGATGATGTTGACGGGTACGCGGTATGCTTCGGCCGATGCCAGAAAGCGGTCGATGAACGTAGTGGACGTTTCCGGATAGTTCACTGTTACCACCAGCATGCACTGGTCGAGGTTGGCGGCAAGGATGTGAGACTGTTTGGACAGGTTGGACGAACGCCGGATAATATAGTTCTTCCGGTCTTCAATTTCGTTGATGAACGCCGTTCCTTCCTGATTCAATATGATTTGCACATGGTCGCCTACTGCCACCGGATTGGTGCTACGGATACCTTTCAGGCGGAAGTTGCCTTTAATTTTGCATTCAACGTATGTCCCCTCGTCGGTCTTTACCAGATACCAACTTCCTGTATTTTTAATTACCAGTCCCCTCAAAATTGTTGAAAGTTGAGAGTTGAAAGTTGAAAGTAAGGAGTCATTGGAGCGGCCGTGCCGCACGATAACTCTCGACTTTCAACTTTCAACTATATTTATACTGTCATGATCTCTTTATCCTTTGCTGCCAGCATATCGTCAATCTGCTTGATATACTTGTCATGGATCTTTTGCAGCTTCTCTTCACCGCCTTTTTGGGCGTCTTCCGCCAATCCTTCTTTCACTGATTTCTTAAAGGCGTCAATGGCATCGCGACGTGCGTTACGTACGCTCACTTTGGCGGTTTCGCTTTCGTTCTTACACTGTTTGGCAAGTTGTTTACGGCGCTCTTCCGTCAACGGGGGAATGCCGATGCGGATAATTTCGCCGTTGTTTTCGGGCATGATACCGAGGTCGGAGTCGATGATTGCCTTTTCAATGATACGGAACATGCTTTTGTCCCACGGCTTGATGGCGATACTGCGGGCATCCGGAGTGGTTACGGCTGCTACGTTGTTGATGGGAACCATGCTGCCGTAAGAATCGACACGGATTCCGTCCAGCAAACGAACATCGGCTTTTCCGGCACGGATGTGGGCCAATGATTCTTCCAGATACATTACGGCCATATCCATTTTCTCTTGTGCTTCGTCTAAGATGTCTTTTACGTCTTTCATATTTCTATTGTTTGAAGTAGCTTTTAGTTTGAAACTTTGCAAATATAATTGTTTCACGACAGATTACACAGATTTACACAGATTATTTTATCCGATAATCTGTGTAAATCTAAATCCGTATCCATTAATGTAAACCGGCGGATGTACGCCGAGGAATGTCAGTTATGTACCAGCGTCCCTATTTCTTCGCCCTGCATCACTTTCTTCAGATTGCCTACGGTGTCCATGTCGAAGACAATGATGGGCAGGTTGTTTTCCTTGCACATGCAGGTAGCCGTCAGGTCCATGACTTTCAGGCCGCGTTTCAGCACTTCGTCGTAAGTGATGTCGTGGAATTTCGTTGCCGTAGGGTCTTTCTCCGGGTCGGCGGTGTAGATGCCGTCAACGCGTGTGCCTTTCAGCATGACGTCCGCTTCTATTTCGATGCCGCGGAGACTGGAACCGGTATCGGTCGTGAAGAACGGGTTGCCCGTTCCGGCAGACATGATAACCACTTCACCTGCTTCCATACACTCGATGGCTTTCCATTTATTGTAGAATTCGCCGATAGGCTCCATGCGGACGGCAGTCAACACACGTGCCTTTACGCCTGCCGCTACCAGTGCCGAGCTCAGTGCAAGGCTGTTGATAACGGTTGCCAGCATACCCATCTGGTCGCCTTTGACGCGGTCGAAACCTTTGTTGGCGCCGCTCAGTCCGCGGAAGATGTTGCCGCCGCCGATAACGATGCCGATTTGTATGCCCATTCCGTGTATTTCCTTAATCTGTGCCGCATATTCGGCAAGGCGTTTCTCGTCGATGCCGTATTGCTTTTCTCCCATCAGGCTCTCGCCGCTGAGTTTCAGTAAGATTCTTTTGTATGTTGCCATAGTTTATTAATTTATTTCGCTTAGCGGCAAAGATAGAAAAATAATGCCAATCGGTATAAACAATTTCCGGTTATTCTTTCAACGTGTAGTCGCCGGCTTGGGCGGTGACCATTGCCTGTAACTCGTCGAGTGTCTTTTCGCCTTCCGAAAACTCCACGGCCGCTACCGGCGGGTTGAGGGTTACGGTGGCATGTACGCCTTCCATACTGTTCAATGCTTTTTCCACATGCATGCGGCAATGGTTGCACATCATGCCTTCCACTTTAAATTCTTTTTTCATGACGTTTTCAGTTGATGGTTCTACTTTATTTTCCGGTTGTCCTGCCGGGTTGGCGGCAGGGCTTTCCGTGCTCTCTATCTTTTTCCTTTTCAGCCGCAGACTGTTGGTTACTACGCTGACACTGCTGAATGCCATGGCTGCACCGGCTATCATTGGATTCAGCAGGAAGCCGTTGACGGGGTAGAGTACGCCGGCTGCAACGGGTACGCCTATTATATTGTAAATGAACGCCCAAAACAGATTCTGACGGATGGTGCGCACAGTCAGTCGGGAGAGTTTCAACGCTTCCGGTATCTTTGTAAGGTCGGAAGAGATGATGGTCATCTTGGCCACATCCATGGCGATGTCGCTGCCGCCGCCCATGGCAATGCTTAAATCGGCTTGCGCCAGAGCTGCACTGTCGTTGATGCCGTCGCCTGCCATTGCCACTTTCCTGCCGTTTTTCTGCAGGCTGCCGATAAAGGCGGCCTTATCCTGCGGCAGCACCCCCGTCCGATAATGGAGGATGCCGGCTTTGCGTGCAATCTCCCGGGCAGTGGCTTCGTTATCGCCCGTCAGCATATAGACTTCGATGCCGGCGGCTTGCAATTCGCTGACGGCTTGTATGGAGCTTTGTTTTATTTGGTCTGTAATCCCGGCTATGGCAAGTGCGTTTTCACTGTCGGCAAACCAGATGACGGTCTGCGCATCCGCTGCCAGGCGGACGGCTTCATCGCTTAGCGACCGGCTGACGGTAATCCGGTTTTCTTCCAGCAGTTTCCGGTTGCCGGCATAATAGGTCTTTCCGTCCGACTCGCCTTTCACACCTCTGCCGGTAATACTTTCAAAGTTGTCTATACTTACGTCCCGGGCATTCTGTAAATGGCGGACTACCGCTTCGGCAAGCGGATGTTCCGATAACTTTTCCAGACTGTAGAAGATGTTTTCATGCGCTGCCGTCTGCGTTACCCAAATTAAATCGCCGACTACCGGCTTTCCTTCGGTCACGGTTCCGGTCTTGTCCAGTACCACCGTATCAATCTTTTTGGCGGTTTCCAGGCTTTCGGCGTCTTTTATCAGAATGCCCCGTTCCGCACCTTTGCCGATGCCTACCATGATGGCGGTGGGTGTGGCAAGTCCCAGGGCACACGGGCAGGCGATGATAAGTACCGTAACCAGCGCCAGCAATCCGTGTGTAAAGCCGTTCTGCCCGTCCAGCAACATCCATGCGATGAAGGACAGCACGGCAATGCCGATAATAACCGGCACGAAGATGCCTGCAATCTTGTCTGCCAATTGCTGGACGGGGGCTTTGCTGCCTTGCGCATCCTGCACCATGTGGATGATTTTAGCGAGCAGCGTATCCGTCCCTACTTTCTCCGCGCTGAACCGGAAACTCCCTTTTTGGTTGATAGTGCCGGCAAAGACTTTGGCGTTCTTTTGTTTGGCTACTGCTACCGGTTCACCGCTCAGCATGCTTTCGTCCACGTACGAACTACCTTCCGTAACGATGCCGTCCACGGCAATCCGCTCTCCAGGTTTCACTAAAATAATGTCTCCCGGACGAATCTGTTCAATCGGAACAACCTTCTCAGATGAGGGGCCGGTGATAACGGTTACCGTTTTGGGTTGCAGACCCATGAGTTTCCTGATGGCGGAAGAGGTATTTCCCTTAGCCTTTTCCTCCAGCAACCGCCCTAACAGGATAAAGGCGATAATGACGCTTGCAGCCTCGAAGTAGACGTGCGGATGGATGTCCCTTTCCAGCCAAAATTCAGGGAACAGCATGTTGAACAGGCTGAACAGGTAGGCGATTCCGGTGCTGTTGGCTACCAGCGTATCCATATTGGCGGTGCCGTGTTTCAGTTGTTTCCATGCGCTGGTAAAGAAACTTCTTCCCAACCAGAATACGACGGGAGTAGAGAACAGCCACATAATAAGATTGGCGTACGGCATATCCATAAAGAACATGCCGATAACCATAACGGGCACGGACAAGACGATGGCCCATGTGGCGCGGAATTTCAGCGCGCGATATTTTTTGTCGTGCGCCTGCTCCACTTTATCCGGTGTATTCTCATCCTGTTTAATCAGCAAGTCGTATCCGGCATTCTGCACGGCCTGCTGCAGGGCTTCGGGAGAGCAATTTTGGGAGTCATATTCCACAGTTGCCATTGCCGAAGCATAATTTACGGTTGCTTTTCGGACGCCGGGCTGGCGGTTCAGCGTCTTTTCCACTCTTGCGGAGCATGAGGCGCAACTCATTCCCATTACGGGAAAGGTTTCTTGAACGATGCTTTTGTTTGTCATATCAATAGTAGTACAATTTATTTTTTCCAGGATAAACTTCCGGTTTAATGGGAATAAACTTGAAGTTCAATAGGAATAAACTTGAAGTTTAATAGGAATAAACTGTTAGTTTAATGTGGATAAACTTTTTTATGGAACAAAGATACGGCAAGGAAGTTGTCCGATAGTTGTAAAATTCGGGATATGATTTATAAGATTCTGCTTATATTTCGTCAAGCGGCTTGCGTTTGTTCCCCTTTATCTTCTTGAAGTGACTGGGAGTCATTCCGGTTACATGCTTGAACTGGGCGCTGAGGTAGGAGACACTCGAATAGTTCAGTATATCGGCTATTTCGTTCAGGGATAGCTCCCCGTACATCAGCAGTTCTTTGGCGCGCTCTATCTTCTGTGCGATGAGGTATTTTTCGATAGTGGTGTTGGTTGTTTCCGAGAAAAGCTTGCTTAATGCGCTGTAGTCCCGGTGCAACTTGGATGCCAGGTAATCGGACAGATTGGTTTTCAGTCCGTTGTCATCGTAATGTACCAATTCGATGATAGCATCTTTTATCAGCTCTGCTGTCTGTGATTTCTTGTCGTCAATCAGTTCGAACCCGAATGTTTCAAGCGAGTCTTTTACACGCTGATACGTTTCGTCGCTGACTGCGTCGGGCAGGACGGCGATGCCCAGTTCTACCGAAAGCGGGTGCAGCCCCAGTTGCTCAAGCTGGCTTTTCACCACCATGATGCAACGGTTGCAGACCATGTTCTTGATGTGCAGTGTATTTTCGGGATTGGGTGTAATATCGGGCATTCCGTTCTTTTTCGGGCAAAGATAATAGGTATGGTTTGTTTTTGCTTTCATTTGTCTGCGAATAAATATTAATGGGGCTTATGGCAACCTCATCGTGAAATGCCTTTAGTGAAAGCTTTTTTCCATAACCTTCCGGCTGAGCAATGTCTGCATAGCGCCCCGCATGGACAGGTAAACAAGAAAAGCAAGCCACAGGGCATGGTTGCCTAAAACCGTGTGGAATCCGTAGTACACCGCAAAGAAACTGACGGCTGAGGCTGCCATGGAGAGAAGCATGCCGCGCGTTGCCGTTGCGCCGATAAAGATGCCGTCCCAGATAAAGGCGGCAATTCCGGCAGCGGGTATGGCAAGCGCCCAATAGAAGTAAGTGTCGGCGGCGGTTATTACGTTCCGGTCATCGGTCAGCAGTGCCAGAAAAGCATTGCCTCCCGAGGCATAGACCAGTGTGAACAGTACGGTCAGCCCGGCGCCCCATATAAACAGATGCCGGACGGTATCGGTAAATGCTTTCCGGTTGCGGGCACCTATGTATCGTCCGCTCAGGGCTTCTCCCGCATAGGCAAAGCCGTCCATTACGTAAGAGAAAAGGGTGAAGAGTTGCATCAGCAACGTGTTTACTGCCAGGATGATTTCACCTTGTGAAGCACCTGCAGAAGTGAAGAATAATGTGACAGCCACCAGGCAGAGCGTGCGTAGGAATATGTCGCGGTTCACTTGGAAAAAGCGCACCATTGCTTCTTTTTGCAATACCTCTTTCCAGACGATATGCTTTTCCAGTTTGCCATAATGCTTCATCCACAGCATAAGTCCCATGAAGAAACCCGCGTATTGGGCAATCAGTGTTCCCAAAGCTACGCCTTCTACTTTCATCTTGAAAAAATAGACAAGGCTGAGGCTGGCAATGATATTTACGATATTTTGTGCGATGGCTATGTACATGGGAATGCGGGAGTTCTGCATACCGATATACCATCCGGAGAGCCCGTATAATCCTAACATGGCTGGAGCGCCCCATATGCAGATGTGGAAATAGAGCGTCGCCATTTCTCTGACTTCTTCCGTAGGGTGGATAATAAGGAAAGCCGCTTGTCTGATAGGTACTTGCAGCAGGATAAGGCAAAGAGCCACAGCCAGCCCTATGCCTACGGAACGTATCAGCAACCGGACAATTTCCGGTAAATCCCGTTTTCCATAAGCCTGTGATGTCATACCGCTGGTTCCCATGCGCAGAAATCCGAATATCCAATAAATAATATTGAACAGCATGCCGCCTACCGCAATGGCGCCGATATAGGCGGGAGAACCCAGATGTCCCACGATAGCCACATCGATTAGTCCGAGCAAAGGCACGGTTATATTCGATATGATGGAAGGTAAGGCTATCTGTAATATCTGTCTGTCTATGGGCTTCATTTGCAATATTTTGTTTAATGGGAAGCAAAGGTACACAGAAAAGGAAAAATAGTGGGAAAGATTAACTATATTTCTACTTTTGTCTATTGATGGTTGACGGGGAAGTTTGTAAATTTGTAGGTGACTTCTTATGGACGATCTCGGGCTGTTAAACTATATAGACTTAAAATATGAAGACCTTAACTTTACTTTTCTTTGGGTTCCTGTTGTGCCCAATATCACTTTGGGCACAATCGGCAGATGTGTTGTTGCAGAAAGTGTCCGATGCCTTATCAGTCGGTAAGGATGATTATGCTGTGAGTTTATTCCGTCAGGCTGCAAGCATGGGAGCGGAGCAGGCGGAGATGTTTTATTGGACCCGCGTTGAGAAGAGCAGTGCGGTGGCTCCTCGTTTTGTACAAGAACTGGCTGCTTATTATAAAGATAAGCGGAATTACGACAAAGCATACCTTTTCTATAAAGAGTGGTTGCAGTATTATCCGGAAGATATTCCCGGTCTTGTGGCTTGTGCAGAGATGCAGATGATGCGCGGAGAGACGGAGGATGCTCTGAAACTTTACGAAAGGGTGCTGGCTTTGGATGCAGATAATCTTCAGGCAAATATATTTTTGGGTAATTATTACTACCTGCAAGCCGAGCAAAAGAAGAAGACGCTGGAAGATAATTATAAGAAAATCGTTTCTCCCACACGTATGCAATATGCCGGTTATCGTAACGGACTGTCGGATGTGTTCTCTAACGGATATGATAAGGCTAAGAATTATTTGCAGAAAGTCCTTCAACAGTTTCCTTCTACTGAAGCGGGAAAAACTTTGGAAAGGATAAAGATATTGGAAAAGGAGATGAACAAGTGATTGTTCATCTCCTCTCTTTTCCTGATGTTTATTTGGCGGTACGGATTGGCAACTCCATAAGTCCGTCTGGTGCAGAACGGGTGTCTGCTTCCTGAACGGCTTTGGGGCCCGGTATCAGAGGGACATTCATTAAATATTACAAAATTAGCCAACTAATTCATACACAAATTATTGCGAATTAGTTGGCTTTTTTGTATCTTTAGGTATTCCCCCGAAAACAAGGTTTGACGGCCAAAA
>NZ_JACOOD010000032.1:0-47815 GCF_014287405.1 Bacteroides sp. NSJ-48
TTTGGCTGCTAAACCTTATTTGCGGGGGAATACCTAAAGATACAAAAAAGCCAACTAATTCGCAATACTTTGTGTATGAATTAGTTGGCTAATTTTATACTATTTAATGAATGTCCCTATTTAATGAATGTCCCTATATTAGCCTACCAATTGGCTTATTCTTTGTTTCCAACGGCTTACAAATATACTTAATGGAAAATCCTGTTTTCAATTTGAAGTGTGCATCATGTTTCGCAATATCAAGTCCACAGTAGGATAAAAATCTATAAAAATTCTCTGCAATCCAATGAAATTTCAGAAGGTCACTTTTATAAAGTTTCGCTTTAAAAAGGTCACCTGAAGGTCACCAGTAAAAGAAAAAGCACCTACAGAAACTCTGTAAGTGCTTGATTTTCTTCGTGGACCAGCCTGGGCTTGAACCAGGGACCTCCAGATTATGAGTCTGTTGCTCTAACCAACTGAGCTACAAGTCCGGTGTATCCTTATATCGGATAGCGGGGACAAAAGTAGTATTTTCTCTTGAAATATGCAAGCGTTTCAGATAAAAATGCGAATGCTTTTTGTTTAGAATTTATATGTTCGTTTAGGATTCTTGGGAAACCACCCTTTTTTTACCCGCTCTTCTTGTTCAAATACTTCTTTGATGGTCCAAAATGAGGAGAAGGCGAATACGCCTAGCAGCGAGGCTACCAAAATATTATCGGTACACAGTGAAGCAATGGTACCGCCGATTCCCAACAATAGGAAAATCCACCAGCATTTAGTTCCCCAATAATATTCGGCTTTTACTACTATGGGGTGGAAGATGCCTATGATAAGGAAAGTACAGATACCGATTACAAGTCCTGACAGGTGATATTCGTTTAAGAAATCCATATTTATATAAAGTGATAAGGTGATGAAATCATGGGGTTATGTCAAAACAAATAATAAGTGTTTTTTGTTTCGGCACAACCCCATTGTTTTATTTATCTTACTTTTCCGGGCAAATAGGAATTTCTTTCTTGATGCTTTGTTCCAGTGAAATTAATGTTTCTGTTGCAGTGACGCCGGGGATTTCCTGCATCTTGTTATTCAGCAAGTCCATTAGGTGTTCGTTGTCACGCGCATACACTTTGGTCAGCATGGTGTACGGACCGGTGGTAAAATGACATTCCACGATTTCGGGAATCTTTTGCATCTCGGTAACAACAGCCTTGTACATGGAGCCTTTTTCCAGTTTGATTCCTACATAAGTACAAGTCCTGTAGCCCAAAGACTTAGGGTTTACATGGTAGCCGGATCCGACAATAACGCCCAAATCAATCAAGCGCTGTACGCGTTGGTGAATGGCGGCACGTGATACACCACATTCAGCAGCTACATCCTTAAAAGGAATACGGGCATTTTGGGAAATGATTTCCAGAATCTGCCGGTCAAGATTGTCTATTTTTTCCATAATAGTAAATAAGTAAAGTTCTTGTTCTTATCAAATAGTAAGCAAATATAGGACTTTATTTTAATTTATCTATAGAATGGAGCGAAAAAAAGAATAAAAGTGATAATACGATAAAGTGATAGGGTAATAAGGTGATAAAGTGATAATGGATGGCAAGGTGATAAAGTGGTAGGGGGATAATGGAATAGGGCGGTGAAGTATCGTCGCTTCACCGCCCTATCGCTTTTATGGCATGATCGTTTTATTTTTCGATACCTACCAGTTCCACTTCAAAAATCAGAGTAGAGAACGGTTTGATTGGACCGCCGGTTTCTCTTGCGCCGTAAGCCAGTTCTTGCGGGATGTAAAGTTCCCACTTAGAACCTACAGGCATCATAGTGAGGGCTTCTGTCCAGCCTTTGATAACTTGGTTGGCACGGAACGTAGCAGGTTCTTTACGCTTGTAAGAGCTGTCGAATTCGGTTCCGTCAATCAGCGTACCTTTGTAGTTTACTTTTACTTTGCTGCTATCAGCGGGGATTTCACCGGTTCCTTTGGTGATAATTTTATATTGCAGACCGCTCGGAGTGGTTACAACACCTTCTTTGGTCTTGTTTTCAGTAAGGAATTTTTCACCGGCAGCTTTGTTGTCGGCGTATTTCTTTTCCATGGCTTTAGCCTTTACTGCATCCATCTGGGTCTGCATGAAAGTCTGAGCTTCTTCTTTGGTCATGATGCCTTTGCCTACAACTCCGGCAACGAAACCTGCCAACAGGTTTTCACGGCTGATGGTTTGTGTAGAGTCTCCACCGAAAATCTGTTGGTTGAAGCTTTCTACCCATTGCTTGCTTACCATCTGTCCGATTTGCAGACCTGCCATGTAAGCAACGTCTTTCTTGTCGATTTTGCTTGCACCTTCGTTGAAACCTTTCAGGAAGTCTGTCATTTGAGTAGAATCGATACCCTGCTGTGCGAGATATTGATCCAGGCCTTCGGTACGTGCCATACCGATGGCGTAAGATAATGAGTCAACGTCTGTTTTGAGGTTCGCTTTCGGGCTTTGTGCAGTACAGGATGCCAAACCGGCAGCTGCTGCAAGAGCCATGATAAATGTTACTTTTTTCATTTTGCTTTTAAAATTATTTGTTTAATACTTTAAGTAGTTCCACTTCAAAAATGAGTGTACTGTGCGGTGGAATCATCTCACCTGCTCCCTGGGCGCCGTAAGCCAGCTCGCTGGGGATGTAGAGTTTCCATTTGGCGCCTTCGGGCATCAGTTGCAGGGCTTCCACCCAACCCGGGATTACCTGGCTGACGCCGAATGTGGCAGGCTGGCCGCGCTTGATGGAGCTGTCGAACAGTGTTCCGTCAATCAGCGTACCTTCGTAGTGGCATTGTACCTGGTCGGTAGCTTTGGCATAAGTGCCTGTGTTGCCTTCGTTGATAACTTCGTACTGGAGCCCGCTGGGCAGCGTAACCACTCCCGGGCGTTTTTTGTTTTCTTCAAGGAACTTCTTGCCGGCCTCGATATTGGCGGCATTCATTTTCTGTTCCAGTTCTTCGAAGTACTTATTTACTATTTCGCGGGCTTCCGTATGGCTGATAGCCGTCTGGTTGCCTTCCAAGACATCTTTGATTGCTTGTGCAAAGTCATCTACTGCGATGCCTTTAGCACCCATACTTAAAAGATTCTGACCTATTCCAAGGCCGATAGCATAACTGAATTTATCCATAAAATGTTTTTGTTGGCGGCTGAAATCATTTCTTTTCCAGCCTATTGCAAATTAATGAATGGCAAAAATACGTCTTTTATTTGAATGATTTTGTTTTTTTCAGATTAAAAAATCTTAGTAAGTGAAAATAACTTCCCTCTTTTGGGGTATTATTCATACATTTGTATGACTATATGAACTTTAAGGAGATATAAAGATGAAGAACTTGGTTGTTTTGTCCGGTGCAGGTATGAGCGCCGAGAGTGGTATCAGTACTTTTCGCGATGCGGGCGGACTGTGGGATAAATATCCGGTGGAACAGGTGGCGACTCCCGAAGGCTATGCCCGTAATCCGGAGTTGGTTATCAACTTTTATAACGAGCGTCGCAAGCAATTGCTGGATGTAAAGCCGAATGCCGGACACATCGGGCTTGCAGAGTTGGAAAAGGACTTCAATGTAACGGTCGTTACGCAGAATGTTGATAATCTGCACGAGCGTGCCGGGAGCAAACGCGTGATTCATCTGCATGGCGAGCTGACAAAGGTCTGTTCCAGCCGCGACCCTTATAATCCGCACTACATAAAGGAACTGAAACCGGATGAGTACGAAGTGAAGTTGGGAGATAAAGCCGGCGACGGTACTCAGCTTCGTCCGTTTATCGTTTGGTTCGGCGAGTCGGTTCCTGAGATTGAAACGGCTGTGGATTATGTGGAGAAAGCGGATATATTCGTCATTATCGGTACTTCGATGAATGTATATCCGGCTGCCGGATTGCTCAACTATGTGCCTCGCGATGCCGAAGTGTACCTGATAGACCCTAAGCCGGTGGATGTACATTCCATGCGGCAGATACATGTAATTCAAAAAGGAGCATCGGAAGGCGTGCAGGAGTTGCGCTCGTTGCTTAAACCTTAGGCGTGCCGTTCACAGTCTATGTATGTGCCACTTTAATGGCACGCTTATGCCTATATACTGGCACAAGATTGCCAATGAAGTGGCACATACAATTTTCAAGCTGTACGGATTATTTTTTCAGTACCGCCCTCAGTACGAACCAGGCATGATAGGCTGCCGTACTTATCAGACCGTAATATTGCGCCATAATGCGGAAACGTTCTTTAAGCGAGGCTTTCCTGTTCCGGGTAGTCATTCCCTCGTCCAGATAGTCTATTATCGTAAGGCGGGTATTGTGCAGCGTGTGCGCCTTTTTCATGATGCGGATGCACCAGTCAAAGTCGGCAGAGAAGCGGTACTTCAGGTTATATGGCTCTACTAAAGTGCGTTTGGCAAAGAAGGCCTGGTGGCAGACGAGCATGCCTTGTCTGAAGCTTTTCCACGTCAGCATCTTCGGGGCGGAAAGGCGGCGCATGCGTACGAAATGCCCTTCTTTGTCTACCAGAGCCGTTTCGCCGTACATCACATCGGGCAGCTCGCTTCCCGGCAACGTATGCACCATTTGCTGCAACGTATCGTCTTCGTGAAAGCTGTCGCCTGCATTGAGGAAGCACAGATAATCGCCCGTAGCCAGCCGGATGCCTTTGTTCATGGCATCGTACAGGCCTTTATCGGGTTCGCTTGTTACCTTTGCGATGTGATCCTTGTAACGGTCTATGATGGAGAGTGTCTTATCCTTCGACGCTCCGTCCACAATGATATACTCTACGTGGCGGTAGGTTTGCGAGATAACGCTCTGGATGGTATCTTCCAATACCGTCTCGGCATTGTAGGTCACGGTAATGACGCTGAACTTGGGGGTGGGATGGTTATGCATTTCTTCCGGTGACTTTATTGTACAGGTCGATATATTTCTTGGCGATAGCGCTTTCCGAATAGTGGGTGACGGCTTTCCGGTAGGCCTGCTCGGCGAGGCTGGGATAATCCGGGTCGGTCAGTGTCCAGTAGATGCCGTTGGCAAAATCCTCGGAAGACTTGTATTGCGCCACGTATCCGTTGTGCAGGTGGTCTATCATTTCGGGAATGCCGCCCACGTTGAAGCCGACGCAGGGAATGCCGCATGCCATGGCTTCCATAATCATGTTGGGCAGGTTCTCTTCCAGCGAAGGGGTGACGAAGAGGTCTACCGCATTGTATATGTTTACCAACTGGTGCTCGTTGCTTACAAAGTCCAGCGGGTAGACCTTGAAAGGCAGCAGGTTGGCCAGTTGCTGCGACTCTTTGCCGAAAACGACGACACCGAGCTCCGTTTTCAGTTCGGGGTGTTTTTCCGCCAGCAGTTCACACGATTTTACCAGATAGTCTATACCTTTCCGTTTGTCCGTTATCTTTACCGAGCCGAACAGTACGAGTCTGGCGTCCTGCGGCAGTTGGCATCTGCTGCGTGCTTCTTGCTTGTTATGCGGCTTAAACAGGTTGGTATTGATAGGGTTGGGGATGCAGGTAATCGTGTGTCCGGCGAGCAGGGCGCTTTTCTTGGCCAGTCCTTCCAGCCAGTGGCTGCATGTTACGAAATTGATGTGCCGTCCCTGATACAACTCCTGCTTCTTGCGGAAGGTCCGGTAGGAGAGGTCTTTTCTGCTGCCGTTGCCGTGGATGAAAGGACAGTTGCCACACTCCTGCTGATAGCGGGTGCACTCGCGGGCATGGTGGCAGATGCCGGTACACGGCCACATGTCGTGCATGGTCCATACCACAGGTTTGCCCGATGCAAGGATTTTCTCGATATTCTTCAAAGATAACATTCCCTGGTTTATCCAGTGGAGATGAATGACATCCGCCTGCTGGAACTCCGGAAGAGAAGTAATGTCCGTACCTGTATTGGCGATGTCCACGGCAAAGATATTCTCCTTTTTGAAGCGGTTGGCTTTCCATATGACGATACGCTCCCAGACGAATTTCCATATCATGCGCCAGTTGTAGTTTAATGAAACCACGGTGATTTGGTCGGTCTGCTTGTCGCGTACCAGAAGTTTGGCCTTGATGCCGTTGTTCTTGAGCGACTCCATCAGTCTGCTGGCCGCTACGGCTGCCCCGCCGATGCGTTCGGATGTATTGATTAATAGTACTCTCATTTTTGCGGAATGTTTGGACAAAAGTACTGCTTTTGCCGCTTTCTGCTCTATAAATCTTTTATTTTTTTAGTCTGTAACCGCTAAACTCCCTATCTTTGCCGAGGTTAAAAGCTCGTAATGCCGGGAGCAGTGGAGATGTTGCGCTGAGCAACGGATTGAACGTCGTGGAAAACGAGTTTTTTGCCGGAAGAAACCTATGGTTCATCGGTAGAAAATAAATGTGAATATGGGAGATAAAGGAATGAAAAAGCTGGAGCAACTGTGGCAGACTTTCCTGAGTGTGGTGAAGATTCTGTTACAATCCAAATGGCGTACGCACCTGCCGTCGTCGTTCAGTAATCCGGAAGAGCTGTTGATACTTGCCAACGGCCCTTCATTGAACCGTACGGTTCGGGAAGCTCCGGACTTTGTACAAGGCAAGACGTTGCTGGCGGTGAATTTCTGCGTCACTTCTCCCATGTTTGAGCAGCTCCGCCCGGAGATATATCTGATAGCCGACCCTCTGTTTTGGATTGTTCCCGAGAAGCGGGTGCAATTGTTCCGGACACTTGCCGAAAAAACCGCTTGGCCGATGAACCTGTTTATTCCCGCCCGTGCTTTGAAGAATAAGGAGTGGCAGCCTATGCTGGCGGGCAACCGGAATATCCGCCTCTGTATTTATAACACTACTCCGATTGAAGGTTTTCAAGGCTTCTGCAATTGGATTTTCGGGAAAGGGTGGGGAGTGCCGCGTCCGCACAATGTACTGATACCCTCTATCGCCATAGGCTTGCGTTTGCCTTTCAAGAAGATATATCTGGCTGGAGCCGACCACTCCTGGTTGCCGGAAATCACAGTGACGGACGACAACGTGGTACTGATGCACCAAAAACATTTCTATGACCAGAATAAGTCGCAGGCGGCAACGGTGACGCAGGAGAATCTGCATAGCGCACGGCTTTATACAATACTTTACCACATGTATGTGGCCTTTAAGTCCTACTTCGTGCTCGAAGCCTATGCGCGCCGGTTGGGCAAGGAAGTGATCAACGTTACGCCGGGCAGTTATATAGACGCTTTTAAACGAATGAAAGTATGAAAGACGGAATCATCATTCAGGCACGTACCGGTTCTACCCGGTTGCATAATAAGATACTGCTCCCTTTTTATGGCGGGCAGCGCATTATCGACATTTTAATCGGAAATATCAAGCAGGCCTGCGCCGGTAAGACGATTGTGCTTGCCACTACCGACCGTCCGCAGGATGATATACTGGCAGAGGTTGCCCGCGAAGCAGGTATCTGTTGCTATCGGGGAGATGAGGACAATGTGCTCGACCGCTTTATCCGGGCTGCCGCAACATTCAACCTTGACCGCTTTATCCGTGTCTGTTCGGACAATCCTTTCCTGCGTCCCGACAGCTTCCGGGCTTTCTTCGAGGAGCACGATGCCCGCCCGGCAGATTATATCGCTTACGGCTTTGCAGACGGCCGTCCCACTATCAAATCTCATTTGGGCTTGTTTGCCGAGCTGACGACTGCCGATGCCCTGCGCCGTGCAGCCGCCGCTACACAGGAAAAACTGTACATAGAGCACGTTACGATTTATCTCTATACACATCCCGAAGCGTTCAGCGTTCGCCTGCTTCCGTTGCCCAATGAGCTGGAAGGGCGGTTGGACCTTCGCTTTACGCTCGATACAATGGAGGATTTCACACTGCTGCAAGAGCTTTATGCCGCTTTCTGCGAGCAGACCGACCATAGCATCCATGCACTGCTCCGGTTGGTGGAGGCACATCCGGAGTATAGGGCCAAGATGCTGGCAAATATAGCGAAAAACGAGAAGTAAGAAATAAGCTCCGGCTTTATCGCGGGGAGACTTCTTGTAAAAGGAAAAAAGATTATACTGCCGGGAAGAGGCCGGTAACAGTTGCTGGCCGAACTCCATTCAGCCACTGACTGAAAGGGGATGACTCCCTGACTCATTGTCTCCCTTTCTACAGTGTATTGTGGCAGGGAAGGAAGATAGATTTGATGATAGTAAATAAAAATAACAGTTGCCGAATGAAGAGTACATACATTATCGGAGAAATAGGACAGAACCACAACGGCTCCGTCGATATAGCCAAGTTGATTGTCGACCTGGTGTCACGTCCCGTACGCGAAGAAGTCTTTAATCTGGAACTCCGTCCTATGGACGCGGTAAAGATGACCAAGCGGGATTTGAATGAAGAGTTGACCGATTCGCAGATGAACCGTCCGTACGACTCTCCCCACTCTTTCGGACGCACCTATGGCGAGCACCGCGCTTATCTGGAACTGACGGATGAGGAGCATTTTGAAGTTTACAAGCATGCCAAGTTATTGGGCCTAGACTTCGTGGAAACACTGTGCTCAAAAGGCTGCATGTCTTTGTTGAAGCTCTTTACGCCCGACCGCCTCAAGGTGGCGAGCCGAGACCTTACCAACCTGCCGCTGCTGGAAGTGATGGCCGAAACCAGGATTCCTATCATCCTTTCCACCGGTATGGCAGGCAAGAAGGAACTGGACGATGCTCTGGAGGTTATCACCCGTTATCACAACGATATATCCATACTGCATTGCGTATCGCAGTATCCCACTCAGCCCGATAACCTGAACCTGAAAACGATAACTTATCTGAAACGGCATTACGGACAATACCATATCGGCTTTTCCGACCACACCATTGGCATTGCCGCTCCTGTGGTTGCCGTAGGAATGGGTGCGGAGATTATAGAGAAACACGTCACCATTGACCGCCGCATGAAGGGAACGGACCAGCAAGGTTCTTTGGGACCGGACGGTGTGAACCGCATGATTCGTGATATCCGCATCGCCGAGCATTGGCTGGGCAGGGAGGAACTGTATATCGACCCTGCCGTCTCTGCCGCCAAGGTGAAGCTGGAACGTTCCATTGCTACGAACAAGGCGCTGCATCCCGGCGATATTATCACGGAAGAGGATATTCACCTGCTTAGTCCGGGCGACGGCTTTAAGTGGGCGGAACGAGATAAGGTGGTAGGCCGTCGGGTACGGAAGGAGATACCGCGTAACGAGATTATTTATCCGTCATTGATTGAGGAATGAGACTGTTAGCTGTCGTTGTTCTCTATCATCCCGGCAAGGATCTGGCCGGGAATATCAACAGTTATCTGCCGCAGGTGGATAGATTGCTGTTGTGGGATAATACGCCCGGAGGCGGAAAGGAACAGTTGCCCTTGTCGGGCGTCACTCATCCGGAGCGTCTGGAATACAGAGGGTGTGGACGGAATGTAGGCATCGGCACTGCGCTGAATGATGCCGTGGCTTACGCCCGCGAGCATGGATATACGCATCTTCTGACGCTGGACCAGGACAGTTACTTCCTGCCAGAAGTTTTCCGGGATTATACGGCTGCCATCCGGAGTTACGGGGAGGAAAAGCGGGTTATTTTCTCCGTCAATTATTTTATAAAGTCTCAGCAGGCTCCGCTTTATCCCGTTGCCGACAGGGTGGATGAGGTCTCTTCCGCCATGACTTCCGGTACTGTTTATCCGGTCGGCTTGTTCGAAGAACTGGGCGTTTTTATGGAAGAGTTGTTTGTATGGGGCATCGACTGCGAGTACTGCTGGCGTGCAGCGCGTAAAGGAGTACGGACGGTTTGTTTCAAAAATATCCTGTTGCAGCACGATTTAGGGTATCAGAAGAAGAAACACCGCTTGTTGGGTAAGGAAGTTTTTCCGAACGAGTATCCGCCGGCACGTACTTATTACAATGTGCGCAATGGCATGGTGCTTCACAGACTCTATCCTGAGAGCCTGAACCTGAAAGCCCATTTACGCTATCATCTATATAAACGGATTGTCTTTGTGCTGTTGTATGAAAAGCAGAAGATAGCCAAATGGAAGGCTCTGTGGGACGGTTATCGTGACGGAAAACGCGGTAAATTGGGCGAGCGTAGGCAATAGATATTCTTACATTCTTAATCTTAAAAGAAATAACAGGTATGTTACCGAAATTAGTTATTACCGATATTGACGGTGTATGGACCGACGGCGGAATGTATTATACTGCCGAAGGGGACGTTATGAAACGCTTTTCCGTGAAAGATGGCTGGGGAGTGATTTTTTTGCGCGAGCTGGGCATACCCGTCGCCATTATGACCGGCGAGAATACGCAAATCGTGCAAAAGCGGGCCGACAAGTTGAAAATCGACTATTGTTATTTAGGGGTCAAGGATAAAGTGGCGCAGGCTGAGGAGTTATGCCGCGAATTGGGTATTTCGTTGGGCGAGGTTGCCTTTATCGGTGACGACCTGAATGATTTGCCGCTACTGCGTCTGGTGGGTTACAGCGCCTCTCCCAGCAATACGCCCGAATATGTGAAGCGGGAGGTAAAGTATGTAACGGCTGCACATGGCGGTTATGGAGCTTTTCGCGAGTTTGTGGAGAAGCTGCTGAGCGATAACGGCGTGCTGGAAAAGACGGTTGGGAAATTCCTGTAATGTCCTCTTTGCGTGTGGATGGGTCGTTTTCGCCGGACGTGTCAGATATGCGGTAACGGTATTACTCTGGAAACGGCGGCTCTTCCCCGTTTCATCATGCCTTTGACAAATCCTGCCAGCCTTTGTGTGGCTGATTGCGGGCGGGGCAATTCCATACGTTTCACATCTTCCATAGTCCACTGCGGTTGGTATTGCAGAAGCCGTTTTTCCGTATTCTCTATTTGCTCTTGCTGTCCTTTGCCGGTGTAATGGCGGATGAGGTTCAGGCATATCTGCGCATGGGATTGCCGGAGATTGTCGTATACGTCACTCCTCCTTTCTTTAAAATAATCCATTAGCAACTCCCGGACAACGAGTGCAATGTCCAGTTTCCGATCTGTTCCGGCTTCACTCCAGATTGCTTTTCCGTGTTGGCGGTAGACAGCCATCGGACGCTTTATATAATGTATCTTCCCGAATTGTGCATTCAGCAAATGTATGGCATAGTCGTAGGTGCTGACACGGGCAAACCATTCGGGCAGTTCGCCAAACAAGCCCCGGCGGAACAAGGCGGATACGTTGGAGATGTAATTGCTGCGTGCAAGGTCTGATATGTCTGTATCCTGCTTCTGCCCGCCATTGCTGAGGCTTTTGGTTCCACGGTCTTCGTAGTAGTTGATAACCCGGTGAAAACAGGTGGAGTAGTCGGGATGCGTATCCAGAAAATCTGCCTGGATTTGCAGTTTCCGTTTGTCTGTCCAGAAGTCATCGCCCTCGCAGATGGCGATATATTGTCCCCGGCATCGGGCGTAGGTTTGTATGAAGTTCTGTTGCAGTCCCAGATTTTTCTTCCGGTTGAATAGGACGATTTGTTCCGGATATTTCCTTTGCCAGTCCTCGCAAATCGTTCCCGTACAGTCCGTACTGGCATCGTTCCCTATGACCAGTTCAAAGGGGAAGTTTGTCTCTTGCAGCATTACGCTGCGGATGGCCTCGTTGATGTAACGTTCCTGATTGTAGGTGAGCATCAGGACGCTGACTTTAAGTCCGGTATTATTGTTCATGTCCTTTTTTCTTTCGTATTAATTCCAGCGAGTCTTTCAGTATCTTCGAACTGGTGATATAGGCCGTACCTATATAAATGACCGTGCCGGCTGCCGCTTGTGTGACGAGCAGTAGCAACTGGTTCTCTATCCATCCGCCAATGGGCAGTAGTAATAAGGTCATCAGAATGCTGAGTCCGGCATATGGCAGTAAATCCATAAGTTGCATGGAAAAGCGGTATCCCGTGTAATGGGCGGTGTAAATCATATTGATAATGTATACCAGCAGGCGGGTGACTACAAGACCTGCTACCATCGTCAGCACATCTTCCCGATAGGTAAGCAGCACTACTGCCACGGTGAAGGCTATCTTGTAATATTCTATTTTGAGTATGCCGTCCGAACGTCCGCTTACTTTAATGAAATTATTGTTGATGGCAGTCAGTATGGTGAAGCAACCGCCAAGGCAGAGCAGTTGGAAGAAAGGAATGGAAGGCCACCATTCCTCTTTCAGCAGCAAACGGATAACGGGACCTGCCGTAACGAACAGACCTGCCATGATGGGGAGTGTGATGAATGCCGTAAAACGGATGGTCTTGCGATAAGCCCTTATCAGCCTTTCCCGTTCGTTCTGGATGGTACTGAATATGGGGAAGGTGGCATTCTGTATACTTCCGTAAATCAGGCTGACACCCATATCGCACATTTTGTTTCCTTGCGTATAATATCCCAGTTGTTTTTGCGGAAACAGTTTGCCGATGATAACAGAATAGATATTCAGGAAGCAGGTATTGATGAGGCTTGCCAATAACAGGCTTGAAGCGAATCCGAACAGTGACCGTATGACCGCGAAGCGGAAAGTCCGTTGCGGACGCCAGTTCTCGCGGCTCCATAGCAGGGTGGCGCGCGCTCCTGCCAGTATTACCGGTTGCAGGGCCAATGTCCATACTCCACAGCCGGTCAGTGCCATGGCAAGCGAGGCTATGCCCGAAACCGTCATGGAGTATAGGTTTATTTGCGTCAACGGCTTGAAACGGATTTGCTTGTTCAGTATGGTGCTTTGTATGATAGTGAGCGCATTGATGGGAAGTGCCAGAAAAATGACAGCCGACAGTTCCACCAGCCTGGGCTGGTTAAAGAAGCGGGCTATCAGCGGGGAACAGCCCATCAGCACTCCATACAGCAGGATACTCATTCCCAGATTGAACCAGAAGACGGAACTGAACTCTTCTGCAGTCGTCTCTTTCTTCTGAATGAGTGCGGCACTGAATCCGCTATCTTGTATGATATTGGCTATGGCGCTGAAAATGGCAAGCATCCCTACCAGCGCATAGTCTTCAACGGAGAGTATATTGGCTACGAGGATACCGACAATAAACAACAGAACTTGCTGGCCCATACGGTCCAGCAAGTTCCAGAGCAATGCTCCTATTGTTTTTTGTTTCAGTGAAGACTCGCTCATAAGGTTTATTTCACTTCACTGCCGGGCTTTACTTCACGCAACAGTGAGGTTACTGCCAGTGAGCCGTCATAGTTTTCGGCAGAAAGTATCATGCCTTCGCTCACCAGTCCGTTCTTGAATTGGCGGGGAGCCAGGTTGGCGATGAACAGTACCTGCTTGCCTACCAGCTCTTCCGGTTGGTAGTGCTGGGCGATGCCGCTGACGATAGTACGGTTTTCCAGTCCGTCGGCTATCTTGAACTTCAACAGCTTCTTCATCTTGGGTACGGCTTCGCATTCCAATACGGTTCCTACGCGGATATCCAGTTTCTCGAAGTCCTCGAATGAGATAACGGGCTTGACAGGATTGGCTTTGTAGCCGGCTGCCTCGTTTGCTTTCTTGGTGGCGAGCAGTTTGTCTACCTGTGCCTGAATAACATCATCCTCAATCTTCTCGAACAGCAGTTCGGGAGTTGCCAGTTGGTGTCCGGCGGGGAGCAGGTCTGTATGACCGAGCTCTGCCCAGTCGAAGCTGTCCATGTTCAGCATCTTGCGGAGCTTTTCGCTGCTGAACGGCAGGAACGGCTCGAAAGCGATGGCAAGGTTGGCAACCAGTTGCAGGGAGATATTCAGGATGGTGGCTACACGCGGCATGTCTGTTTTGGCAAGCTTCCAGGGTTCGGTATCTGCCAGATATTTATTACCGATACGTGCCAGATTCATGGCTTCCTTCTGCGCATCGCGGAATTTGAATACGTCGAGCAGCTTCTCCACTTCTTCTTTTACATCGGCAAACTCTTTCAGTGTTTCGCGGTCGTAGTCGTTCAGTTCGCCGGCAGCGGGCACTACACCGTCGAAGTATTTCTTGGTGAGTTGCAGGGCACGGTTTACGAAGTTGCCGTATACCGCTACCAGCTCGTTGTTGTTACGTGCCTGGAAGTCTTTCCAAGTGAAGTCGTTGTCTTTTGTTTCCGGAGCGTTGGCAGTGAGCACATAGCGCAGCACGTCCTGCTTGCCGGGGAAGTCTTCCAGATACTCGTGCAACCATACGGCCCAGTTGCGTGAAGTGGAAATCTTGTCTCCTTCCAGATTCAGGAACTCGTTGCTGGGCACGTTGTCGGGCAGGATATAACTGCCTTCCGCCTTCAGCATGGCGGGGAATACGATGCAGTGGAATACGATGTTGTCTTTTCCGATGAAGTGAACCAGACGTGTTTCAGGGTCTTTCCACCATTTCTCCCAAGAGTCGGGCAGCAGTTCTTTGGTATTGCTGATATAACCGATGGGAGCATCGAACCATACATAAAGCACCTTACCTTCGGCGCCTTCTACCGGAACGGGAATACCCCAGTCCAGGTCGCGGCTCACGGCACGCGGCTGCAAGCCCATGTCGAGCCAGCTCTTGCATTGGCCGTACACGTTGGGGCGCCATTCTTTATGGTCTTCCAATATCCACTGGCGCAACCATGCTTCATGTTTGTCGAGGGGCAGATACCAGTGCTTGGTTTCGCGCATTACGGGCTGGCTGCCGCTGATGGCGCTTTTCGGATTAATCAGGTCGGTAGGGCTGAGGCTTGTACCGCATTTCTCACATTGGTCGCCGTAAGCGCCCTCTGCGTGGCAATGCGGGCATTCACCGGTGATGTAGCGGTCGGCAAGGAAAGTCTTGGCTTCCTCGTCGTAGTATTGCATGCTGGTCTTTTCGATGAATTCTCCCTTATCGTACAGTTTGCGGAAGAATTCGGAAGCTGTATCGTGATGCGTTTTTGAAGTAGTACGGCTGTATACGTCAAACGAAATGCCGAATTCCTCAAAAGACTTCTTGATAAGCGTATGATAGCGGTCTACTACATCTTGCGGTGTAATCCCTTCTTTTTTGGCACGGATGGTGATGGGCACTCCGTGTTCGTCGGAGCCGCCGATAAAGACCACGTCTTCTTTTTTCAGTCTCAGGTAGCGGACGTAGATGTCGGCAGGTACATACACCCCTGCCAAGTGTCCGATATGAACGGGACCGTTGGCATAGGGCAACGCCGATGTCACGGTGGTACGCTTGAATTTCTTTTCCATTGTATCTATGTATCTCTTTTGTTATGAACGCTTTTAAGCAGTGCAAAGATAACGGTTTTCTCTTAAACCTACAAAAAGAGCCCTATATACTTCGTGTCCGGAATATTTCGTCTTTGGAAGAACAAGGATACGGTAATATTAAAAGGTTATCTTCTTGTCATTATGTATATAAATTGTATATTTGTGCGATTGTCGTACTTTACTAATATGAACAGACTATGATAACAAACCAATTGCTGCGTCCTGCCAGTATTGTGGTGGTGGGAGCTTCCAACAATGTACATAAACCCGGTGGAGCTATTTTGAGAAATCTGATTAATGGCGGTTATACCGGAGAACTGCGTGCCGTCAATCCGAAAGAAACAGAAGTACAGGGAGTTACAGCGTATGCTGATGTAAAGGATATTCCGGATACGGACTTGGCAATACTTGCCATACCGGCATCTCTTTGTCCGGATGCGGTAGAATTACTTGCTGCGGAAAAGCAGGTACGTGCGTTCATCATTCTCTCTGCGGGTTTTGGAGAGGAAACGCATGAAGGGGCGTTGTTGGAAGACCGTATTCTGGAAACAGTGAATAAGTACGGCGCTTCATTAATAGGTCCCAACTGTATCGGGCTGATGAATACGTGGCATCATAGCGTGTTCAGCCAGCCTATTCCCAATTTGAACCCGCAGGGTGTTGATTTGATTTCCAGTTCCGGGGCCACTGCGGTGTTTATTCTGGAAAGTGCGGTAACTAAAGGTTTGCAGTTCAATTCCGTATGGTCTGTAGGCAATGCCAAACAGATTGGAGTGGAAGATGTGCTGCAATATATGGACGAGCATTTCGATGCTGAAAACGATTCCAGGATAAAACTGCTTTATATAGAAAGTATAGGCGACCCTGACAGATTGCTGTTCCATGCTTCTTCGCTGATAAGAAAAGGATGTAAGATTGCGGCTATCAAGTCGGGAAGTAGCGAGAGTGGCAGCCGTGCGGCATCCTCGCATACGGGAGCTATCGCCAGTTCCGATTCGGCGGTGGAGGCTTTGTTCCGTAAAGCGGGTATCGTACGTTGTTACTCCCGTGAGGAGTTGACTACGGTAGGATGTATCTTCACTTTGCCGGAGCTGAAAGGGAAGAATTTTGCCATTATCACCCATGCCGGCGGACCGGGGGTGATGCTGACCGATGCCTTGAGCAAGGGCGGACTGAATGTGCCGAAGCTGGAAGGTGAGCTTGCCGAAGAGCTGAAAAGCAAGCTTTTTCCGGGAGCTGCTGTTGGTAATCCGATAGATATTTTAGCTACGGGTACGCCTGAGCATCTGCGTCTTTGTTTGGAATATTGCGAAGAGAAGTTTGATAATGTGGATGCGGTAATGGCTATTTTCGGTACACCGGGACTGGTCACCATGTTCGAAATGTACGATGTGCTGCATGAGAAGATGCAGACTTGCAGGAAACCGATATTCCCCATCCTTCCGTCCATTAATACGGCAGGAGCCGAAGTGGCCGCTTTCCTTGCCAAAGGTCACGTGAACTTTGCCGATGAAGTGACGTTGGGTACGGCATTGTCGCGCATTATGAATGCCTCGAAACCGGCGAATAATGAAATAGAGCTGTTTGGCGTGGATGTTCCGCGCATCCGCCGCATCATTGATTCCATCCCCGAAAACGGTTATATAGAACCGCATTACGTGCAGGCTTTGCTGCATTCTGCCGGTATCCCTGTAGTGGAGGAGTTTGTGTCTGCAAACAAGGAAGAGGTGCTTGCATTTGCCCGTCGTGCCGGATTCCCGGTAGTGGCAAAGGTGGTGGGGCCTGTGCACAAATCCGATGTAGGCGGTGTGGTACTGAATATAAAGAGTGAACAGCATCTGGCGTTGGAGTTTGAACGGATGATGCAGATTCCGGAAGTAACGGGTATCATGGTGCAGCCTATGTTGAAAGGAACTGAATTGTTTATTGGAGCCAAGTATGAGGAGAAATTCGGGCATGTAGTGCTTTGCGGCTTGGGCGGTATCTTTGTGGAGGTGTTGAAAGACGTATCTTCCGGTCTGGCTCCTTTGTCTTATGAGGAGGCTTATTCGATGATTCATTCGTTGCGCGCCTATAAGATAATAAAAGGCACGCGCGGGCAGAAAGGGGTGAATGAGGACAGGTTTGCCGAAATTATTGTCCGCTTGTCCACTTTGCTGCGCTTTGCTACGGAAATTAAGGAAATGGATATCAATCCGTTGCTGGCCACGGAAAAGTACGTAATAGCAGTGGACGCCCGTATCAGAATAGAAAAGAACTGATTATACGTTAAAAATTGGGCTGTTGTGCAGTATTTTGTTGAGATAGGCGTTTATAGGATATAACTTAGACTATAAACGCACTATGAAGAGAGAAAAAGAACAATGGCTTAGAATTTTCAACGGCGTGATGTTCGGTGCATTGATTTTATTGGGGTTCGCATATTGCGATGAAAACAGTATGGGGGCAGGAAGTGAGAATTGTACTTCTTATGCCAAATATGAATTCAGGGGTAAAGTACTGGGAGAGAGCCGACAGGTTGTGCCCGATGCCAGGATTTTGGTAAAGCATATAGCTTCTCCTGCCGACGGCTCATATGGTTATGTTGTTTTATCCGATACGGTTTATACCAAAGAAAACGGAGAGTATCTTTATCAGAATACCATAACCGGTTATCAGGACTTCCGCATTATCTGTGAGGACCTTACCGGGGTTTACCAGACCGATTCTGTGGATATAAAGATGAATCCGAGAGGTGGAAACGGCAGGTATGAAGGTAAGGATAACAGAAAGGTAGTCTTTAAGCTGAAAAAGAGGATTATATAAGACTTATACGGGGCTATCCGGCCCAATCTTCCCTGTCCAGATTTCTGTATCCGATTGCTTCTGCCAAATGTGAGGGTTGTATCTGTTCGCATCCCTCAAGGTCGGCGATGGTGCGTGCAACTTTTAAGATGCGGTCGTAGGCGCGTGCCGAGAGGTTGAAGCGGTTCATGGCCGTTTTCAGCAGTGCCAGCCCTTTATCATCGGGACGGGCATAACGGGCAAGTAATTTGCTGTTCATCTGTGCATTGCAATATACACCGGGAATTTCGGCATATCTTTCAGATTGGGCTTGACGTGCGCGTATTACGCGTTCCCGAATGAGGGTGCTCGATTCACCGGGACGTGCATCCGACATCTTCTCAAAGGGAACGGGGATGACCTCGATTTGCAGGTCGATACGGTCGAGTAAAGGTCCCGAAATACGGTTCAGGTATTTCTGTACTTGCCCCGGGCTGCATACGCAGGCTTTGGTAGGATGGTTGTAGTATCCGCAAGGGCAGGGGTTCATGGATGCTGCGAGAATCAGGCTGGCCGGGTATTTGACATTGCATTTAACCCGGGAGATGGTGATTTCCCGGTCTTCCAGCGGCTGGCGCAGTACTTCAAGTACATTTCGATTGAACTCCGGCAGCTCATCGAGGAATAAGACTCCGTTGTGTGCCAGGCTGATTTCTCCCGGTTGCGGGAAACTGCCGCCTCCTGTCATGGCTGCTGTGGAAATCGTGTGGTGAGGGGCACGGAACGGTCGTTTGGAGATAAGCCCGCTTTCCTGTTCCAGCTTTCCTGCAACAGAGTGTATCTTGGTGGTTTCAAGGCTTTCGCCCAATGTTAACGGGGGGAGGATGGAGGGAAGGCGCTTGGCAAGCATGGATTTTCCGCTGCCGGGAGCACCTATCAGTAGAATGTTGTGTCCGCCTGCAGCCGCTACCTCTAACGCGCGTTTTACGTTTTCCTGTCCTTTCACGTCGGAGAAATCCAGGTCAAAGTCATTCTGTCGGGTATAGAACTCTTTACGGGTATCGACATGTACCAGCTCCAGTTCCTGTTTGTCGTTGAAGAACTCGATGACCTCTTTCAGGTTCTTTGCTCCGTAAACTTTCAGGTTATTTACAACAGCAGCTTCCCGTGTATTCTGTCTGGGTATGATAATTCCTTCGAAACCGAGTTCTCTGGCTTTTATGGCAATGGGCAGGGCGCCTTTAATGGGTTGCAGGCTGCCGTCGAGACTTAGCTCTCCCATTAACAGATAGCGGCTCAACTTGTCCGGTTTGATTACTTCGCTGGCACCTAACATGCCGATAGCCAACGGCAGGTCGTAGGCGGCGCCTTCTTTGCGGATATCAGCCGGTGCCATGTTGATGACGATATTGCTGGTAGGCATCCGGTAACCGTTTACTTGCAGTGCGGAAATGATGCGTTGATGGCTTTCCTTGACAGCAGAGTCCGGCAAGCCGACGAGATAGAACATACAGCCTCTGGAGCTGTTGACTTCGATAGTGATGAGGGTTGCATCAATACCTTGAACAGCCGCTCCAAAAACTTTGATGAGCATGTAATTTGAGTGTTTAGTGATTAGGGTTTAGTGATTACCGATAGAAAAGTTATCGTTTCTTTTTCCTTTCGTTCTCTATCTCCCTCTTCTTTTCTTTTTCTTTCTTCTCTTGTTCTTCTATGTCTTTCAGTTTCTTTTCGATAGCCGCTTCGCTCAGGTTCTTTCCTTCAATCCTTCCGGAAGGGCTGAGCAGTACATTGGCAGGCAGGGTTCTTATGGCAAGTTGCTTTACAACTCCGATCTCCCAGCCGGAAAGGTCGCATGCTTGCTCCCATTTCAGGGTATCTGTTTCGATAGCCTTTTTCCAATTGTCTTTGTTGAGGTCTAAAGAAATTCCTAAAAGCGCGAATTTCTTATTTTTTTGTTCTTTCTTGTAGATTCTGCGGTAAACGGCATTGCTGTCGCGGCTCACGGTATCCCAGGAAGCCCAAAAGTGTATTAGCAAGTATTGGTCTTTGAAGTTCGAACGGGTAATCTGCTTCCCTTCGGCGTTGGGCAGGCGGAAGTAGGTGGCAGTCTTTCCGGTCGCAGCCTTTTCTTCTTCCTGGATGCGATCGAGCAGCCCGTCGATATAGGGACGGTCTTTCAGTTCTCCCGTCATGTGTTCGGTCAGTTGTTTGATTAGGGTATAATCCGGCTTTTCTTTTTGTGCGAAGTACTTGTCAAGCAGGTAGATACTCGCTAAAGAGGAATGATGTTCATTGATAAATTTGCCGGCTTTCTCTTCCAGGACTTTTTCAGATGGTTTGCCTAATCCTTTCAGCTCTTTCTGGAAGGCGGTCAACTCTTCATTGTGCGGGTTGCCGGTTATTTCCATACTGTTTAGTTCGGCAGCAGAGCCTTTTATGTGTATTTTGTCACCTTTATCCATGAAGAAAGGGTATCGGCTGCCGTCGCTGAACAACAGCCATGCAGCTACCAAGGTATCCGGAGAGAGTGTTTTCGAGAATTTGCCGTTCTCAACGGGCAGGGTATCCATGCGGTCGTACATTTCGTCTGCACCGTATATATATAAGGTGTCATTTCCCAAACTTTTGATTTCTCCGCTCAGACTGACTGTGTCGGAGCTTTTGCCACCGCAAGCGGATAGCATGATAATCAGGAAATATGCAAGATAAATATTCTTCATACGGCTTTCTTCTTCTGATACGTTGCTGCGAAAGTAGTTCTTTTTGGTGTGAATAAAAAAAAATGCCCGACATATTTCTATGCCGGGCACTTCTTTTCATCTTATAACCTTTATTATTTGATGATATTCATGAAGTCTGCATTCGTGAAGTATTTGGAGAATTCCAAGTCAGAAGCAGCTTTCTTAGCCAATGAAGAATCTTTGGCAACAGCTTTCTTCAGGTTGTCCATAACCATAGAAGAGTTGTTGGTTCTTGCACCTACAACAGCCATCAGGTAGTCAGTGTAAGCGTCCGGTTTAGCGATGCTTGACAATGTGCTCTTAGCCTTGTTGTAGTCCTTAGCCAGGATTTGTGCCAAAGCTGCACTGTTGGTCTTAGTGTCGCCAAATGCGTTAACAGCTCTGTCATATTGACCTTGAGCGATGTACAGGTTACCCAGAGCTTCGTTCAGTTCCTTAGTACCGGAAGCTTTGCCCAGGTAAGTTTCAGCTGCTGCCTTGTCGCCTTTTCTCAAAGCTACGAGACCCATGTTCATGTTAGCTTCAGCAGAATCCTTGATAGAAAGAGATTTCTTCAGGTAGCCTTCAGCCTTGTCCAAATCACCGGCTTGGTAAGCTAACTTACCGAGGTTGTTGTATGCACGGTAGTCGTTCGGGTAGATTTGAGTAGCTTTGGTGAAGATAGCTTCTTGCTTAGCAGGATCGTTAGTCAGAGTAGCTGCATACAGCAGTTCTTCGATGTTCAGTTGCTTAGCATCGCTGTCAGCCAAAGATGCGATTTCTTCGTCAGACTTACCGATTACGTCATAGTTCAAAGTCAGACGAGAACGACGCAGTTGCGGAAGGATTTCTTCTGCCAAAGTGCTGTATACAGAAGAGATATTCTTGATTTCCTGTTCTCTTTGTTCAGGATCAGAGTACATTGACAAAACGCGGAGAATCAACTCTTTGTCTTGGATGTTGGATTTGCTGACCAGTTCTTGGAAACCTTCCCAGTCCTGTGCAGTATATTTAGTATCTACAGCTGCTTCGATTTTGCTCTTCTTCAAATCCTTGTTGATAACTTTGGCTGTATTGTTCTGACGGTTTTCAGCCAGACCTGTATTCAGCTCAACGCCACCATCGGGAGAAGCGTATGCAGAGATTTCGATGTTGCTGATCTTCTTGTTGGCAGCTTCGTTGATGTTCTTAACTTCTTCGTTGAATGCTTTGGCAGTTTTCAACTCACTTGAACGGATGTTAGCCTGTTGGATCAAGAACATGATGTTTGCATCATATTTTTCTTTGATTACGCGTTGGAAAGCGTCGTCACCGTTAGCAGGATTAGCGCTGCCCAAAGTCTGGCCAACCAGTTCGGAAGTAGAGATAACGCCGTCGGCTACTTTTACAGCAGGGATAGTAACTTCTTTCTTTCCAACTTTAGCTTTGAATTCCAAGTACAACTCAGACTTAGCCATTTCGGGAACATAGTCGAAAGAAGTCTTCATTGTGTAGCTACCACCAGCCTTGTAAGAGATAGTCTGGTCGTTGCCTTCTACTTTTTCACCCTGGAATACGGCAGGCTGGCCTTTAGCTTCGCCGCCTTCCCATCTCAAAACCGGAGTAACTTCCACTACAGCTTTTTTCTTGAAATACTTTTCGGGGAATTTACCGTTAATTGTAGCAGGTACCTTACCGCCTACGGCTTCCAATACTTGCGGAGTCACTGTGAAATAGTCAGAAGACAGTTCACCCATTTTGCTGCTGCATGATGTCAAAACAGCAACAAGTGCCACTAACAAAGGCAGATACAATTTTTTAGTCATTTTAGATATAAATTAATTGTTTGTAATTGAAATTTGTCCATTCACAATTAGTTGCTATACTCCTATATATATAGCTTTGCAAAGATATTAATTCTCTTGGCAATTTGTTAATAATACTATCACATTTATTATAATTTAATAAACGCCGTGTTCTTTCCTGTATTTAATATTGCGGGGATGATGCTCGATAATTTCGCTTCGGAGTCTGTTCCGGTCGATATGTGTATAGATTTCAGTGGTGGCGATGGATTCATGTCCCAGCATGCACTGGATGGCCCGTAGATTGGCGCCGCCTTCCAGCAGATGGGTGGCGAAGGAGTGGCGGAACGTATGGGGACTGATATTCTTGGTGATGCCGGCTTTTTCCGCCAGCTCTTTTATCATGTGAAACACCATGATGCGGGAGATATTATTGCCCCATCGTGCCAGAAATACGTAATCTTCGTATCCTTTCTTGATTTTCCCCAGATTACGGTCTGCAAACCAATATTTTATTTCTTTGATTGCACGAGGCGAGATAGGTACTAAACGCTGTTTGCTGCCTTTACCTTCCACCTTGATAAATCCTTCCTCGAAATAGAGGTCGGAAATTTTCAGGTTACATAACTCCGACACGCGTAACCCGCAGCTGTACAGTGTCTCCAGGATAGCCCGGTTGCGTTGTCCCTCTTTCTTCTCCATGTCTACGGTGGAAATGATTCTGTCAATTTCCTCTACGGTGAGTACTTCGGGTATCTTGAACCCGATTTTGGGACCTTCCAGCAACTCGCTCGGGTCGTCTTCCCGAAAGTCGGCAATCACCAGAAAGTGGAAGAACGATTTGATTCCGGAGAGTATCCGGGCTTGGGAACGGGGATGGATACCGATGTCGTGTAGCCCTGCGGCAAAGCGTTGCAAATCATTCGGCGTTACATCCGGAATTTCTATATTCTCTCCTTCCAGAAAGTGCAGAAGTTTCTGTAAATCCGTCATGTAGGCATCGAACGTATTGGGTGAAAGCGACTTCTCCAGCCTGAGATATTGCTGATACTTTCTGATTATCGTCGCTCGTTTTTCCTTATTCGTTAATTTCTCTTCTACTTTCATTACTTTTTCGTATCTTTGCACCTTGAAAGAATGTTCTCTGTGGACAAAGGTATAAAAAAATGTGTTATGAGGATACAGATTATTAACGGCCCCAATATAAATCTGTTGGGAAAACGCGAACCTTCCATTTATGGCAGTGTTTCTTTTGAAGACTACCTTGCCGGACTCCGTAAAAAGTATGCGGATGTACAGATAGACTATTTCCAATCCAACATCGAAGGAGAGTTGATAGACAAGATACAGCAGGTGGGTTTTGATGCGGACGGCATCATCCTGAATGCGGGGGCCTATACCCATACGTCCATTGCCTTGCAAGATGCGATCCGGTCGGTCACTGCTCCGGTGATTGAGGTTCATATCTCCAATGTGCATGCCCGGGAGTCGTTTCGCCACATATCCATGATAGCTTGTGCCTGCCGGGGTGTTATTTGCGGCTTTGGGCTGAACTCCTACCGTCTGGCATTGGAAGCGTTAAAGGAATTATTAATATAAAATAGGTACAAGATTATGCTATTGAAACAGACAAAAATCGTTGCAACGATTTCCGATCAGCGTTGCGATGTTGATTTTATAAAACAGTTGTTCGACGCAGGTTTGAACGTAGTACGTATGAATACGGCTCATGCAGGCCGCGAAGGTTTCGAGAAGCTGATAGCCAATGTGCGTACGGTTTCCAACCGCATCGCTATCCTCATGGATACGAAGGGTCCCGAAGTGCGTACGACTGTCCTTGACGAGCCTATTCCCTTCAAGGCAGGCGATCGTGTAAAAGTGGTAGGTAATCCGGACCGGCAGACTACCCGCGAATGTATCTCCGTTTCTTATCCCAACTTTGTACACGACCTCAATGTGGGCGGTCATATCCTTATCGACGACGGTGACCTGGAACTGGTTGTTGTGGAAAAGAATGCCGACCACCTGCTGTGCGAGGTGCAGAATGAAGCTACCTTGAGCAGCCGCAAGAGTGTCAATGTGCCGGGTGTACGCATCAACCTGCCTTCACTGACGGAAAAAGACCGCAACAATATCCTCTACGCCATCGAGAAAGACATCGACTTCATCGCTCACTCTTTCGTGCGCAACAGACAGGATATTCTGGATATAAAGGCTATTCTCGATGCCCACAACAGCGACATCAGAATCATTGCCAAGATTGAGAACCAGGAAGGTGTGGACAATATCGACGAGATTCTCGAAGTGGCCGACGGCGTTATGATAGCCCGTGGCGACCTGGGTATCGAAGTTCCGCAGGAACGTATTCCGGGCATCCAGCGTTTGCTGATTCGCAAATGTATCCTTGCCAAGAAGCCGGTTATCGTTGCCACGCAGATGCTCCATACCATGATTTCCAACCCGCGTCCTACCCGTGCGGAAGTTACCGACATCGCCAACGCCATCTATTACCGTACGGATGCTTTGATGCTGAGCGGTGAGACGGCTTACGGCAAATATCCGGTTGAAGCCGTCAAGACAATGACGAAAGTTGCCGCCCAGGCGGAAAAAGACAAACTGGCGGATAACGACATCCGTATTCCTTTGGACGAAAACAGCAACGATGTAACGGCTTTCCTCGCCAAGCAAGCGGTAAAGGCCACTACGAAGTTGAAGATTCGCGCCATCATCACCGACAGTTACAGCGGCCGCACTGCCCGCAACCTTGCTGCATTCCGCGGCAAATACCCGGTGCTCGCCATCTGCTATAAGGAAAAGACCATGCGTCACCTGGCGCTTTCATACGGTGTAGAAGCCATCTACATGCCCGAACTTGCCAACGGACAGGAATACTACTTCGCCGCTCTCCGCCGCCTGCTTCAGGAAGGCCGTCTGCAACCTACCGACATGGTGGGCTATCTGAGTAGCGGTAAGGCCGGTACGCAAACATCCTTCCTCGAAATCAACGTAGTGGAAGATGCCCTGAAACATGCTGAAGACAGTGTACTTCCGAACAGTAACAGATACTTGTAAAATTATAAATTGAGAATTAAAAAATGACAGTCTGCTGGCAGGGTGTTTGTTTTTTAATTCTCAATTCTCAATTTATATGACTTTAGACGAATATATCCTGCAACACATCGATGAAGAGGGCGACTATCTGAAGGCTCTTTATCGCGATACGCACCTCAAGTTGCTTTATCCCCGCATGGCTTCGGGACATTTGCAGGGGCGTATGCTCAAGATGTTTGTCAGGATGATACGTCCCCGTCAGGTGTTGGAGATCGGGACATATAGCGGATACTCTGCGCTTTGCATGGCAGAGGGGTTGCCGGACGACGGAATGCTGCATACGTTTGAAATCAATGACGAGCAGGAAGACTTTACCCGTCCGTGGTTGGAGAACTCGCCCTATGCCGATAAGATAAAGTTCTATATAGGTAATGCTTTGGAACTTGTTCCCCGGCTGGACATCACTTTCGACCTTGCTTTCATCGACGGTGATAAGCGCCGTTACATCGATTATTACGAGATGGTGTTGGCGCGTCTTTCGGACGGCGGTTATATCATTGCCGACAATACCTTGTGGGACGGGCACGTTCTTGAAGAACAGCCGCATCGCACGGACTTGCAGACCATCGGGATAAAGGCTTTCAATGATCTGGTTGCCGCAGACCATCGGGTGGAGAAAGTTATACTGCCGTTGCGCGACGGACTGACGATTATACGTAAGAAATAATAAGTTTGCATCCTCCCCCCTTCACCCTTCACAATCCCTTTGCATCATCCTGTTCATGGGATTCTGCGGGTGAAGGGGGAGGATGCTTTTATTTTTTAAGCAACCGCTTGCTCAAGTACCGCACAGGATACCACACCGAGAGGAACCCTACGGTGATAACCGTTACGAATACCAGTATAATGTCCGTTGCATGCACGCTCACCGGATAGGCGTCCACTACAAAACTTCCGTTGCCGCCGCCCAGCGATATAAGTCCGAAGCGTTGTTGCAGGAAACACAGCAACAGCCCTAATACAATCCCGGCAATTGCTCCGAACACCGAAATCAGCCGCCCTTCAAAAAGGAAGATGCGGGCTATCAGCCGGTCATCGGCGCCCAGATTGCGCAGCGTCTCCGTATCCTCGCGCTTATCCAGTATCAGCATGGACAGCGAACCGATAACATTGAAGCAGGCAATTGTAAGTATAAAGGTAAGGAACAGGTAGGAGATGAGTTTCTCAATCTCCATGATACGGAATACATCCGCTTGCTGCTCGTAGCGGTTTTGCACGATGAAGCGATCGCCCAGGATGCGTTCCATTTTCTTCTGCACGGCATCGGTGTTGCTGCCCGGTTTCAGTTTCAGTTCGATGGCGGAGACTTCCGTGTCATAATTGAACAGCCGCCGGGCAAAGCCCAAGGATGTGAGGATATAGCGTGAGTCGTATTTCTGCTGGTTGACAACAAACACCGCTCCCGGCGAGAACAGATAATCCTGGTTGAAAGCCGCTGACGGATTGGCGATATTGACACGTACATTCCTTTTAGGTGCATACACCCGCAGCGGGTCGACAAACTGAAGTCCCGTGCCCAGTTCGGAAACCAGCTCCACACCCATAAAGCCGTAGTCCACAACGGAATCGTTCAGAATGAACTTCCCCGTACCGTACAGCAGGCTGTCTATGGATGTCAGTTGCTCGAAGTTATCCTCCACGCCTTTGATAACCGCCATTGCCTGGCGATCCTTGTACTGCACCATTGCGTTTTCTTCCAGCGTCTCCGTCCATACATCTATCTCGGGCAGGGCGCGTACTTGTTGCACGCGCGATTCGAGCGGGTCGAACACCTTTCCTTCCCGAACGGTGATTTTCAGCTCCGGGTCGAAAGCCGTGAAGAACCCCGCTACCATATCCTGAAATCCGTTGAATACGGACAATGTGCACACCAACGCCAATGTAGCCAACGCCACCCCGCACACCGAGATGCCGGATATAATATTAATGGCATTATGCTTCTTCTTAGAGAAGAGATAACGGCGGGCTATAAAAAAAGGAAGATTCATGGTTAGGGATTAACCACTATTTCAGTAGTTCATCGATTCTTTCCAGATAATCCAGCGAGTCGTCCACGAAGAACTTCAGTTCGGGAATGATGCGCAGTTGGTGACGTACGCGGGTTCCCAGTTCAAAGCGGATGGACTTCATGTTGGCATTGACGTTCTTGATGATTTCTTCGCTCCGTTCAGAGGGGAAAACGCTGAGGTAGGCGCGTGCCACGCTCATATCGGGACTGATGCGTACGGCGCTGACTGAAATCAGTATGCCGGGCATTGATTTGGTCTGTAACAGGAAGATGTCACTCAACTCCTTTTGGAGCAGGCGGGCTATTTTATTCTGTCTGGTAGTTTCCATACTCTATCGTTTTTTTTGATTTGAAGAGCAAAGTTACTGAAATATATCGTTCTGCCGGTGATTTATACCATTTTTTTCATTCTTTTCCTTGTAGGAGAATCTGATTTATGACGTTGCAGGATTGTATTTTCATCTATACGGTATTTGCTTCGGCTACCGGGAACATCAGGTGTTGACTACTGTCAACAGAGCTGTTTACTGCTGTCAACGGAACGGCCGGCTATTGTCAACCGGGCTGTTGACAGTAGTAAACACCCGATGTTCTTCCTGAGAAAAAAGAATTCTCTCTATAGCAATGCGTTTTTCTTCATAGTCTTATGCCAAAGACATACAGAGGAAAATCAAGTATTGCTATAGAGAGAAGTACGTATTGCTCTGTTATATTGAATACAACCCGGCTGTTTCGTAGATTCTATCTACTCTTGCGCTTTTTTGCGTGCAATCAGCGTAACTGCCGCGACTCCGATGACCAGCAGTGCCAGTGCTCCGTAGGCAATGCCTTCCGTTACATGCAGACTTTTGGGGTCGAAGCGCATTTCAACGGTATGCTTGCCGGCAGGGATATACAAGGCGCGCAGTACATAATCCGCACGTCCCAGTCCGGCAGGTTTCCCGTCAATGGTTACTTGCCAGCCGTTCGGGTAGTATATCTCGGAGAATACGGCAATGCCGTCTCCCGCGTTTTCCGTTTCGTAAACCAGGCGGTTGGGTTCATAGCTCGTCAGGCGGATGGAGGAAAGGCTGTCTTTATGAGCCTCTGAAATCCCTTTCAGCACATCCTTGAAACGGGCATCGACAACGGCGGTTTCGGTGGGAAGGATGGTTTTGAGCGCATCAATCTCCTCATTGGCATTGTTTACGTATTGCACGTTCTTCACAAACCAGGCATTGCCGTTGGCATAAGGGTTGAGGACGGGAACGGTCTGTCCCTGCTGTCCGGCGGGGAGGATGAAGTACTTCGTGTTCAGCATGTTCAGCACACGGAACTTGGAGGCGTCCACACTGTCCATTTCTCCGCCTGCGGCGGCTATCGCTTGGTAGGCGGCCTGCATTTCGGGAGAGATGTGACGTTCTATCAGTTCCTGGTAGCGACGCAGTTTGGCGGCATGGTATCCGCCTATGTTCTTATGCCAGTAGGAAGTGTTGTTCTCGTTGAAGGCATCGGTTGCAAAGTTCAGTACGCGGTAGTCCGGGCTTTTGTCCTGCAGGATGAGTTCGTCGGTCTTGGTTTTGCTGAACGTTTCCGTTTGGATGGAACGGGGCACGAACTGCTCGTCGTGCAGGTAGCGTTTGTTTACACTCCACATATCTACAAGGCAGAGAGCCGTAATGCCTGCAACGGTCAGCGACTGCCGCAGCTTGCCTGCCGCGTGGAGCCAAAGCAGCGCGCATCCGATGCAGATGATGATGAAGCTCCGCAATGCGTCGGCGCTGACAAGCGCACCCCGCATTTCTGAGAGATTGGCAAGGATGCCGGACAGTTCATTGGCGGGTATCATCTGCTGGTCGACGGCATTTTGCAGCATCTGCGCTTCTTGTGCGGGCACGAAGCCGGAGCCGAGGCTACCCGGCGCTACGGTAAGCAGCAGGGCTACACCGGCGGTCAGCGCAAGGCTGATGCCGAACGCTTTCTTGTTCGCTTTCCATATTCCGGGTTCTTCCAACACGCGCTTCAAGGCAAAGATTGCCAGCAGGGGAATGGTGAATTCCGCTATGACGAGGATGGATGATACGGCGCGGAACTTGTTGTACATCGGGACGTAATCGATGAAGAAGTCCGTCAGCGGCATGAAGTTCTTACCCCATGCCAGAACGATGGAGAAGAAGGTTGCTCCCAGCAACGCCCATTTCAGCGGGCCTTTTACGATAAAGCAGCCCAGCACGAAGAGGAACAGTACGAATGCACCCACATAAACGGGGCCTGCCGTCCAGGGCTGGCTGCCGAAGTACTGCGGGAGTGAGTTGTATAGGCTTCCGTACATCGGATTGGCCTTTTCCATGGCGGCTTCGCTCTGGCTGAGGGGGGCGGAGGAAGAACCGCCTTTGAAGTTGGGAACGAGCAATGTCCAGGTTTCGCCGATGCCGTAGCTCCAGTTGGTGATGTAGTCGCGGTCCAGTCCGCTGCTGGTTTGCTTGGCGGCATCACCGGTCTGCACCAGCTCGCTCTTGCCGCGCATGGTTTCCTTGCTGTACGTGTAGGTGTGGTAGAGGTTGGAGAGGTTGGCGGCCACACCGATAAGGGCGGAAACCAGCAGTACGGCGCTTGCCTTGAAGAACTGGGGAAGCGTCTTGTTGCGCCACGCATCTTCAAAGTATGCTCCTGCGATGAACAGGATGACGAACAGGAAGTAGTAGGACATCTGCACGTGGTTGGACATGATTTGCAGGGCGATGAAGAAGGCTGTGAGTATGCCGCCTGCCAGCAGCTTGCCCCGGTAGGCGAGCACGATGCCCGCTATTGTGGGCGGGATGTAGGCAAGGGTGATGAACTTCCAGATGTGTCCTGCCGAAATCAGAATGAAGAAGTAGGACGAGAAGGCCCACATGATGCCGCCCAAGCCTGCCAGCCATGCCGGTATGCCGAATGCCCGCAGCAGGATGTAGAAGCCCAGCAGCAGGATAAACGTCAGGTTGACGTAGGTGGGCAGGAAGAGCTGGTATATTTTCTGTGTCCATTGCAGCGGTACGGTAGAGTCGTAGGACGGGGATATCTGGTAGGTAGGCATTCCGCCGAAAAGGGAATTGGTCCAGCGGGTGCGTTCGCCTGTCTGTTCGTAATACTCTTTGGCTTCTTGTCCGGCGCCGGCTCCGGCGGCGGTGTCGTGCTGGAACAGAATACGTCCTTCTATATCCGCCGGAAAAAAGTAGGCGAAAGAAATCAGGACGAATGCCAGGATGGCAATTAAGTCGGGAAGAATCTTCTTTATCATCTTTGCTGGGTTATGGTTTATGTGGGGGAGCCGAAAGGGTGAGGAGTCGACTCCCTTGACTCCTAATCTGAATTTCAGCGGCAAACTTATACATAAATATTGATTTATGCACCAGTTGGATAGATAAATCTGCTGAAATATCGTACCTTTGCCTTCCCTAAATCATATAATTCATAAATCTGAAATTTGGAAATCGGTAAGCATGACGATAGGTGTTATCAGTGCAATGGATAGCGAACACCGCCAACTGGCGGAACGTTTGCAGGAGAAGAAGGTAGCGGATTACGGGAATCTGCACTATGTGGAAGGTATGCTTGGCAGCAACCGCGTGATACTTACGCAATGCGGCATCGGTAAGGTGAATGCGGCGGTGGGAGCTACGGAGCTGATACGCCGTTTTGCCCCGGACTGTATTGTGAGTACCGGTGTGGCGGGCGGCATCGACGCTTGCCTCAAGGTGACGGATGTAGTGGCGAGCGACTCTCTGGCGTACCACGATGTATGGTGCGGTGACGGTAACGAGTACGGTCAGGTGCAGGGATTGCCTGCAGTGTACAAGGGGTGCGCCCCGCTTTTGGAACATGCTTTGTCTCTGAACAAGACCGGATTGGAAAGCCGTATTCATAGCGGACTGATATGTACCGGCGACCGGTTTATCACCAACCGCACAGAGCTGGATGCCATCAAACGCCGCTTCCCGGCTGGACTGGCTGTCGATATGGAGTCCGCTGCCATTGCGCAGACCTGCTATCTGTACGACATTCCTTTCCTCAGCTTCCGTATCATCAGTGATACGCCGGGCGTGGAGGACCACTCTTCGCAATATGCCGATTTTTGGGGTACGATGGCGGAACGTTCTTTCCTTACGACATGGACTTTCCTTTCCACCCTGCCCGACAACTTATAACTCATAACTCACAACTTATAACTTATGAAGAAAATACCCAGCTTTACCATCGATCACATCCGTTTGCTGCGCGGTATTTACGTATCGCGCAAGGATGAAGTGAACGGAGAAGTCATCACGACTTTTGATATCCGTATGAAAGAGCCCAACCGCGAACCGGCATTGGGACAAGGCGCCCTGCACACTATCGAGCATCTGGCTGCCACCTACCTGCGCAATGAACCGCAATGGCAGGACAAGATTATCTATTGGGGCCCCATGGGCTGCCTTACCGGCAATTATCTGCTGATGAAAGGCGATTTGCAGCCGCAGGACATCGTACCGCTGATGCAGGATACGTTCCGCTTTGTTGCCGGATATGAGGGCGAAGTCCCCGGTGCTGCTCCGCAGGATTGCGGCAATTACCTGCTCCACGACCTGCCCATGGCAAAATGGGAGTCTGCCAAGTATCTGCATGAAGTGCTGGAACAGATGACGGAAGAGAATATGAACTACCCCGAGAAAGCGGAGTGAGTGGTTGAATGAATGTTGAAAAATACATTTATGTTAAGAGTATCTGTCATTCAGAGCTTCTTTGCGATGCTCTGAATGACAGATAGTATAAGCTAATTCCCCATATTTACTTGGTTTACTCCTAACTGCTTAAATGATTTCTATTCCTTGCTCCTTGCAAAGTTGCAACCCTATGTCTTTCAGCTTGAATTTCTGTATCTTGCCGCTTCCTGTCATGGGGAACTCTTTTACAAAGAAAATATATTTGGGAATCTTGTAACGGGAAATCTTGCCGATGCAGAAGTCGCGTATATCCGATTCGTGCAGGTCTGCCCCCTCGTGCCGGATAATGAATGCGCCGACCGCTTCGCCGTACTTCTTGGAAGGGATACCGGCTACCTGCACATCCTTGACGCCTTCCAGTTGATAGAGAAACTCTTCGATTTCGCGCGGATAGATATTTTCACCGCCGCGGATAATCATGTCTTTGATGCGTCCGGTGATGCGGTAGTTGCCGTCTTCGTCTTTTACACCCAAGTCTCCGGAGTGCAGGAAACCGTTCTTGTCGATGACCTCGGCTGTGGCCTGCGGATTCTTATAATATCCTTTCATGGTGTTGTAACCGCGGTTGCACATTTCACCCTGCACGCCTACCGGGCACTCTTCGCCGGTTTCCGGGTCGATGACTTTCACTTCGGTATGCTCAAAGTCGCGTCCTACGGTGTTGCAGCGTACATCGAACGAGTCGTCTATTCGCGTGGCGGTCATGCCGGGAGCGGCTTCCGTCAGGCCGTAAACGCTGGTTACTTTCATGTACATCTTTTCCTCTACCTGCTTCATCAGCTCGACGGGGCAGAGAGAGCCGGCCATGATACCCGTGCGCAGACTGGACATATCGAACAGGTCGAACATCGGATGGTGCAGCTCGGCTATGAACATTGTGGGTACGCCGTAGAGTGCGGTGCATCGTTCTTTGTGGATGGATGCAAGCACCACCAACGGGTTGAAGCGTTCCACCATGACTTGTGTACAGCCGTGGGTAAGGCAGTTCATCGTGGCAAGCACCACGCCGAAGCAGTGGAACAGGGGGACGCAACAGCAGAGTTTGTCAGCGGCAGTGAATTTCATATGCTCGCCGGTAAGGAAACCGTTGTTGGTGATGTTGTAGTGGGTAAGCATTACCCCTTTCGGGAATCCGGTAGTGCCCGAAGTGTACTGCATGTTTACTACGTCGTGGCAACTTACCCGGCTTTTGAGCTCATTCAGACGGGTGTCTTCCACGTTGTCGCCTAAAAGCAGAATTTCGGAAGTGTTGTACATTCCTCTGTGCTTTTCCTGCCCTACGTAGATTACATTCTTCATATAAGGGAAGCGCTCGCTTTTCAGATGTCCGCGCTGGCAGGTTTTCAGTTCAGGCAGCATGGTGTAGGTCATCTGCACGAAGTCGCTGTCTTTCTCGCCGTTGACGATACAGAGCGTGTGCATATCCGAATTTTCGCACAGGTACTCCAGTTCGGCTTGTTTATAGTTGGTGTTTACCGTTACATAAACGGCGCCTATTTTGGCGCAGGCATACAGCAATGTCAGCCAGTCCGGTACGTTTGCCGCCCAGATGCCGACGTGTGTTCCCCGTTCCACGCCGATAGCGATAAGTCCTTTTGCCATGTCGTCCACTCTGCGGTTGAACTGGCTCCAGGTGAAGCGCAGATTACGGTCGGAGTAAACAATATATTCTTTGTCAGGTGTAGTTGTGGCCCAATGCTCCAGCCATTGGCCAAGCGTTCTTTCGTATAACATAACGATGCTAATTAACGTATGAAGTATGAAATATAAGAGGGTATGTCAAAACTAAAATTCGCTTGCCGTTTGTTTCTTTTTAGGCACGGATTACACGGATTTCACGGAAAAAGAACAAAGAAAATCTGTGTTTCCGTAGAATCCGTGTAATCCGTGCCTAAAAGAAATCATCAAGTGTATTTTGACACACTCCCTTATGCCTTATACTTATCAGATTGGTGTATAAATTACTGCCAGTATTTTGGCTGCCTGTCCTTCATAGGCGTGTACATGGTGCGGTACGATGGAATCGTAGTAGATGCTGTCCCCTTCTTCGAGCAGGTAGGTGTGTTTACCGTAGCTGATTTCCATGGTTCCTTCCATAACCATGATGAATTCTTCGCCTTCGTGTGAGGAAAGGACGAAATCGCTGTCGTCCGTGGGAGCTACGTCGATGATGAACGGCTCCATGTGGCGGTCTGCTTTTGATTTGGAAAGAGAGTGGTACTCCATGTGTTTGCGCGAGTGGATAGCGTTGTTGGAGAAGCTGATGCTGTCCTTTGCTTCCGACTTGCGGCATACCACAGGACCGTTCTCGTCCTGGTCGTCAAGGAATGTGCCGAGACGCACGCCCAGTACGCGGGCTATTTTGATGAGCGGAGCCAATGAAGGCAGGTCGATATTGTTTTCGATGCGTTCGATTTGTTCGATGGCTAGCCCCGAACGTTGCGCCAACTCTTCCATGCTGATGGACTGGCTTTCGCGGAGTGATTTGATTTTTTCTCCTACAATCTTACTTGTATCCATAATTTGATAGTATTTTCAGTCTAAAAGGTTATGATTAATAGCTGTAGATTGCAAAAATAAGATATTCTTTTACTTGGTGCAACATTCTATGACGAAAAGTTTGCTTATGGTCTTTGCAGGTGTACAGGAGATTTTGTCTGTATGCCATCGCTATTCCGGCTTTCTCAGAGGAAGAGTGATATTCGCAGACGTATGGTTTATGATTACATGAAGCCCGATAGAGGTTCCTTACTCTTTTATATCCAACTCTCCGGAGTATGAAATGGCTTGTCTGTTCATCGGCTGGATATGTATGTTGGCCGAACCGTCGGAATAGATAGTAAGGCTGTATTCATATTTATCTTCCTCGTTGCCGGTTTTGAAATCAATCCGGGTTTTCCCTTTTTTGAGGCTTTCTTTCCTGTATCCGGTTATCGGGGCATTAAATATCAATCCTTTCCCGCCGCCGTAAGGTACATTGTATGCCACTCCGAAGTAGGGCAGGTAAGAAAAGACGGAATCATTCCTGATTTCGATGGAGTAGTCGGATGTCAGGGCGCGGCTGCGACCTTTCATGGGTTGCATATAGTCTACGTTGATTTTGTAGTGATCGGCATTTATCGCTTCCCTGACGTTACGTTCGGTCTGTGCTTTCTTTTCACTCCGGCTTTGTGCTGTTGCGGATTGCATGGCAAACATTCCCGACAAACATAATAGAATTAATTTAGCTGTTTTCATCGTTGTTTGGTTTTAGGTATCAACAAAGATAAAGATAATGTTTTTGAGAAGTAAAACGGATTCAGTATTTTTGTATGAGAATAAAGATTATTAAGTATGGTATATATTGAAACTCCCCGTTTGATATTGCGCGATTGGAAAGAAGAAGACTTCATTCCTTTTGCAGAGATGAACGGGAATCCGTCTGTCATGGAGTTCTTTCTGCATCCTTTGTCCGGGGAAGAGTCCCGCAATCTTTTTGATACTGTCAGGAACGAGTTTCTTCAGTACGGATATGGCGGATATGCCATTGAGCAAAAGTCCGATGGAGCCTTTGTGGGTTTTACGGGTTTTCATAACTTTATGTTTGATGTGGACTTTGCTCCGGGTATTGAGATACTGTGGCGATTAAGGCAGGAATATTGGGGTCGGGGATATGCTACCGAAGCAGCGAAGTCATGTCTGGCTTATGCCAAGGAGAATCTTCCGTTTTCTATGGTCCGGGCTTTTACTTCGCTGACCAATAAACATTCGCAACGGGTGATGCAGAAGATAGGGATGGAATTTGAAAAGAATTTTATGCACCCAGCAGTGCCCGACGGGCATCTGCTGAAAGAGCACGTACTCTATAAGATACAATTGTAATAGGCTTTTAAAACCCTTGTACAGGGAAGACAGTGATAAAAGTAAAACGGCGATATTCTCATTGGAAAATACCGCCGCTTTAATAAGTTTACCGCAAGTAAATTACTTACGCAAGCCGAGTTCCTGAACAATGGCACGATATCTGTTGATGTCGCGGTCTTTCAGGTAGTTCAACAGCGCGCGGCGCTTACCTACCAACATTGTCAAGGCTCTTTCTGTACTATAATCCTTTCTGTTGAGCTTCATATGCTCAGTCAGATGAGCAATACGGTATGAAAACAAAGCTATCTGGGCCTCTGCTGAGCCAGTATCAGTGTTAGACTTCCCGTATTTGCCGAAGATTTCTTGCTTTTTAGCAGCGTCTAAATACATAGTGTTTAATTAAAAAGTTGATAATTCTTTTCTCTTTCGAGCGTGCAAAGATAGATATTATCTTTTATATTGCAATGATATTCAGCAAAAAAATCTTTTCTCTGTGATGTATATACTGTAAAATTCGTACCTTTGCGGTCAAATAATAGGTATTATATGCAAAATATTAGAAACATTGCAATTATTGCCCATGTCGATCATGGGAAAACGACGCTTGTAGATAAGATGCTTCTGGCAGGAAACCTTTTCCGCAGCAACCAGAGCACAGGTGAATTAATGTTGGATAACAATGATTTGGAGCGTGAGCGAGGGATAACAATCCTTTCCAAAAACGTTTCTATCAGCTATAAAGACACGAAAATTAATATTATCGATACTCCGGGACACAGCGACTTCGGTGGCGAAGTGGAACGTGTATTGAATATGGCCGACGGATGTATCCTGCTGGTGGATGCTTTTGAAGGCCCGATGCCGCAGACCCGTTTTGTATTGCAGAAAGCTTTGCAGATCGGTTTGAAACCTATTGTTGTAGTCAACAAGGTGGACAAGCCCAACTGTCGCCCCGAAGAAGTCTATGAAATGGTGTTCGACCTGATGTTCAGTCTGGAAGCTACGGAAGAGCAGTTGGACTTCCCCGTTATCTATGGTTCGGCAAAGAACAACTGGATGAGCACGGACTGGCAGAAACCGACGGACAATATCTATCCGTTGCTGGACTGCATTCTGGAGAACATTCCCGCTCCTACACAGTTGGAAGGTACGCCGCAGATGCTGGTGACCTCATTGGACTACTCCTCTTATACCGGCCGTATCGCCGTAGGCCGTGTACATCGCGGTACTTTGCGGGAAGGCATGAACGTGTCTTTGGCAAAGCGCGACGGTACAATCGTCAAGTCGAAGATTAAAGAACTGCATACGTTTGAAGGTATGGGCCGTGTGAAGGTATCGGAGGTATCTTCCGGTGATATCTGCGCCTTGGTGGGTATCGAAGGGTTTGAAATCGGAGATACGATTTGCGACTACGAGAACCCCGAAGCATTGCCGCCTATCGCCATTGACGAGCCTACCATGAGTATGCTGTTTACTATCAACGACTCTCCGTTCTTCGGCAAAGAAGGTAAGTTTGTAACTTCCCGCCATATACATGACCGTCTGATGAAGGAGCTGGACAAGAACCTTGCGCTTCGCGTACGCAAGAGCGAGGAAGACGGAAAGTGGGTGGTGTCCGGTCGTGGCGTACTTCACCTTTCCGTGTTGATTGAGACGATGCGCCGCGAGGGATATGAGTTGCAGGTAGGCCAGCCGCAGGTTATCTTCAAGGAGATAGACGGCGTGAAGAACGAGCCTATCGAGGAGCTCACAGTCAACGTTCCCGAAGAGTATGCCAGCAAGATTATCGATATGGTAACCCGCCGTAAAGGTGAAATGGTGAAAATGGAAAGCGCCGGCGAGCGTGTGAACCTTGAGTTCAATATGCCGTCGCGCGGTATTATCGGTTTGCGTACCAATGTGCTGACTGCCTCTGCCGGTGAAGCTATCATGGCGCACCGCTTTAAGGAATACCAACCCTATAAGGGTGAAATCGAACGCCGTACCAACGGTTCCATCATTGCCATGGAGTCGGGTACAGCCTTTGCCTATGCCATCGATAAATTGCAGGATCGCGGTAAGTTCTTCATCTTCCCGCAGGAAGAAGTGTATGCCGGACAGGTTGTAGGCGAGCACTCTCACGATAACGACCTTGTGGTGAACGTTACCAAATCAAAGAAGCTGACCAACATGCGTGCTTCCGGTTCCGACGAGAAAGCGCGTCTGATTCCGCCGGTACAGTTCTCTCTGGAGGAAGCGTTGGAATATATCAAGGGAGACGAGTATGTAGAGGTTACTCCCAAGTCCATGCGTATGCGTAAGGTTATCTTGGATGAGACAGAGCGCAAGCGTGCCAATAAGAACTGATTTTACTTTTTAGTTGTTATATATAAGAAGGAGTGCTTTGCTGTAAAGGTGGAGCACTCCTTCTTTTATTGCAGGACAATGGGGTATCCCGAAGTTTTTATTTTATCGGTCAGTCTACGTATTTCACTTTGGCGGCATCTCTCGGCTTGGCGGCAGGCGCTTCATCCGGATATCCGAAAGCAATGCAGTAAAGCAGCCGGTATCCTTCGGGAAGTTCCAGTCTTTTGAGGTATTCGGCAGCTTCGGGCGTATCGGTCATAAAGCGTGTGGGGCTTGCCAGACAGCAGGAGCCTACGTCCATAGACCAGGCGGCAAGTACCATATTCTCACCTAGCAGTCCGCAGTCTATCTGCGAGCAGTCGTACGAAGTGTCATTTCCGATGAACACTACCGTGGGCGCATTGCGGAACATATTCTTGAAATTGGGGTCTTCCGCCGCTTTCGGGTTCTTCTGCTTGAAGATTTCACTTATCCCGTTCAGGAATTCCGGATTGTCTACTACGCGTACCGCCCAGGACTGTTTGTTCTGACCGTTGGGGGCGTTGATACCGCACTCCAAGATTACCTTCATCGTGTCCCGGTTCACTGCTTCCGGTTTGTACTTGCGGACGCTGCGGCGCGATAGGATTGTCTCGATTACCGCTTCCGAATTGCTTTTCTCCGTAACTGTGGCTTCACTCTCTTTCTGTACCTGCTGTCCGCAAGCGGACAGCATCAATAGGCTTGCGCCTAACAGCATAATCTTTAAGCTCTTCATTCTCTGTTGTCTATTAAATTGTTTCTTCGCAAATCTAACAAAAAAAGCGGCTTCCGAGAACGAAAGCCGCCTTAAAATATATAATCTGGTTCTATTAGAGTTTCGGACCAGCAGCAACCAAAGCCTTACCGGCTTCGTTACCTGTGAACTTAGCGAAGTTCTTGATGAAACGTCCTGCCAGGTCTTTTGCTTTTTCTTCCCATTGGCAAGCACATTCGTAAGTGTCGCGAGGATCAAGAATCTTCGGATCAACACCCGGCAATTCTGTCGGAACAACAAAGTCGAAGTAAGGAATAACCTTTGTCGGAGCCTTGTCGATAGAACCGTCGAGGATAGCGTCGATGATACCACGTGTATCTTTGATAGAGATACGCTTGCCGCTACCGTTCCAGCCGGTGTTAACCAAGTATGCCTTAGCGCCGACCTTGTTCATCTTCTTAACCAGTTCTTCTGCATATTTAGTAGGATGCAAGCTCAGGAAAGCAGCACCGAAGCAAGCAGAGAATGTCGGAGTCGGTTCAGTGATACCGCGTTCCGTACCGGCCAGCTTAGCGGTGAAACCGGACAGGAAGTAGTACTGAGCCTGTTCGGGGTTCAGGATAGATACCGGAGGCAATACACCGAAGGCATCAGCCGACAGGAAGATTACCTGATGAGCGTGAGGACCTTTAGATACCGGCTTAACGATGTTGTTGATGTGATAGATAGGATAAGAAACACGCGTGTTTTCAGTTGTGCTCTTATCGGCGAAGTCAATCTTGCCGTCAGCGTCAACAGTTACGTTCTCCAGCAGAGCGTCACGTTTGATGGCGTTGTAGATATCGGGTTCGCTTTCTTTGTCGAGGTTGATAACCTTAGCGTAGCAACCGCCTTCGTAGTTGAATACACCTTCGTCATCCCATCCGTGTTCGTCGTCACCGATCAGCAGACGTTTCGGGTCGGTAGACAAAGTAGTCTTACCTGTACCTGACAGACCGAAGAAGATAGCAGAGTCCGTACCTTCCATGTTGGTGTTGGCAGAACAGTGCATGGAAGCGATACCGCGAAGCGGGTTCTTGTAGTTCATGATAGAGAACATACCCTTCTTCATTTCACCGCCGTACCAAGTGTTCAGGATAACCTGTTCGTTGGTCTTCAAGTTGAATACAGTAGCTGTTTCAGAGTTCAGACCCAGTTCCTTGTAGTTGTCAACTTTTGCTTTGGAAGCGTTGAATGATACGAAATCAGGTTCGCCGTAGTTAGCAAGTTCCTCAGCAGTCGGGCGGATGAACATGTTAGTTACGAAGTGAGCCTGCCAAGCTACTTCCATGATGAAACGTACTTTCATGCGGGTAGCTTCGTTAGCACCGCAGAAAGTATCGACAACGAACAGACGCTTGCCGCTCAGCTGGTTTACAGCTTTAGCTTTCAGGTCGGCCCATGCTTCTTCAGAGCAGGGTTTGTTGTCGTTTTTGTATTCTTCTGAAGTCCACCATACAGAATCCTTGCTGGCTTCGTTCATTACAAAGAATTTATCTTTAGGAGAACGTCCGGTATAGATACCAGTCATTACGTTCACAGCACCAAGTTCAGTTACTTGACCTTTTTCGAAGCCTTCCAGACCCGGTTTGGTCTCTTCAGCGAACAATACATCATAAGACGGGTTGTGGATGATTTCCTTCACGTCTTTGATACCGTACTTGCTTAAATCTAAATTTGCCATTTCTTTTTAAGATTTTAAAATTGGTATTTGGTTTATAATCTCTCTTCGCATTCGTATGCTTCATTGCAAGGGGGCGAGTTTGTGGAAAACCGCGTTGTTCAGTAAGGCCCTTGTTTTTGCGACTACAAAAGTAATACTTTATTTTTAAAGAAACATCCTATTAGAGAAATTTTTCTGTAATAGGAAATCTTTTATAGAACCGTAACAATATCTGCAAACTGAATGTTGCAAATTGAGTGGAAATCGTTTACTTTGCACCTCTGTTCTATCAATATACGGAATAACCAATACATATTTTAATCTGATAATATAATGAAAGTTATCAACTTTGCCGAGACTAACTCAGTCTTGAACCAATACATGGCGGAGATACGCGATGTGCAAGTACAGTCCGACCGTATGCGTTTCCGCCGGAACATCGAACGCATCGGCGAAATCATGGCGTACGAAATGAGTAAGGAACTCACCTATTCCGAAAAGCAGGTACAAACGCCGCTGGGGATAGCTCCCGTCAGCACTTTCGATGATGATGTGGTGATTGCCACCGTCTTCCGTGCCGGGCTTCCCTTGCATGCCGGTTTCCTGAATGTGTTCGACCGTGCGGGCAATGCTTTCGTTTCCGCTTACCGTTATTATAAGGATAAAGAGTGCCGTACGGTGGATGTGCACATAGAGTATATCGCTACTCCCGACCTTTCCGGCAAGACTCTGTTACTGGTTGACCCGATGCTTGCTACGGGCGAAAGCATGGAACTTGCCTGGAAGGCTTTCCTTACCAAGGGCACGCCTGCCAAACTGCAGATTGCCTGCGTCATTGCCAGCCGGCAGGGAGTAGAGCACTTGCAGAAACTCTTCCCCGGCAACGAGGTTTCCTTGTGGTGCGGCGCTATCGACCCGGATATGAACGAGCATTCGTATATAGTACCGGGGCTGGGCGATGCCGGAGACTTGGCATTCGGCGACAAGCTGTAATCAGCAGGGCGGTTGCGGCCGTCCAATCCGAACCCCGGCACTGTTCATTGAACCATAAAGAGAGCCGTATCAACTCCGTTTGTGAGTAATGATACGGCTCTTTTATGTTTGCAAGCTACTGCATCAGGATATCCATTCCCGCTTCGCTTTCATTGTTCACTTGGCCCAGAACAGCTTTTCCGTATACGTGTCTGTGCCGGCTACATCCTTATAGTACGGATTGTAGTTTACTTCCGTGCTGGGGTATCTCCAGCGGTTCGGCACATTGGGGATAGTACCCGACACTTCCGGGAACACCAGTCCCGAAGGATAGCCTGTGCGGCGGATGTCACTCCATGCCTCGCGGCTGACGAGGAAACCGAAGTGCAGCCATTTCTGCGTGATGATGGCATCCAGTTTGTCCACGTATGCCGTACTGTTCCATCTGGCATTGGCAAAGTCTGCAATCTCTTTATCGGTAGGAGCGTCGTAACGGCGGCAATTCTCTCCCGAGCCTATCGAATCGTAATAGTAATACAGGGCGATGGATTGGCTGACAGCCGTCTTGAATTCCTTTTCCGCCTTTGCCATATCCTGTGCCACACCGTACCCCATGGCATAGGCTTCCGCTTTCAGGAAATGTATCTCTGGCGAAGCCATTATCAGCATATCGAATTTATCGTTTTCCCAGAAAAAACCTCTTTGGGTAATCTGCGAGAAACCTTTGTTGGCGGTGTTCACTTCGTCTTGTGCCTGAGCGCTGTAATACTCCGTCAGCTCGTCTGCTACCGTGAGGTCCGTACCCAGGTAACGGTGTTCGTCCATCTGTCCGGTTTCGCGGTTGGTGATGCTCACGGGATTGTAGTTCAGCAGGATGCGGGGGTCGTCTTCGCCTTTGACGTAGACGCCGCTTAGCGGATCGCTGCTGGTCATGTCATAGTTGCCGTGGCCCAGCATACGGTCTATGATGGCGCCCGAAGCAAGACGGTTCGTAACCCAGTCGCCCAATCCGTGGCCGGCGGTGAAGTTCAGTTGCCCGGACTTCTGGTTGACGATGAAGATGTTGTTTCCCTGCTCCTCTACGAGCGGATAGTCGGCGGGGTTTTCCAATATCTCCTTGATAACCGCACGTCCTTCCGCCTGCAAAGCTCCCTGCGTGGCTACACGCATGGCAAGGCGCAGGCGCAGGGAGTTTGCATAGCGTTCCCATTTCTCCATATCTCCCAGGTTGATGAAGTCCTGAGTACTGAAGTTTTTCGGTACGGTTGCCGAACGGAAACGCGGGGCGATGTCTTTCAGCTCGTCAAGGATTGTATTATAAATATCTTCCGCCTTGTCGTAGGGAGCGTAAGAACCGTTTACGTCGTTGGTCAGCGGCAGGGTGCATGCTTTGAAGAAAGGCATGTCGCCGAAAATATCCACCGTTGCGGCAAAGAAGTCGTACAGTTGCACTTTGGCTGCCAGCATAAAGGCTTCGTCCTGTGCTTTCTGCGTATCGTTCTCTTCATTGTACAGCGATTCCATCTTGCGGTATTGCATCAGTGCCGAATACAGGTTGTCCCATTGCCCGTCTATGGCAGGCGCATATCCGGGGCTGTACATACCGCCCGAATAGCTGTAGCCGAAGGTCTGCGCGTACTTGCCCACAAACTGCGAGTCGAAGCCGAAGAAACGTCCGTACTCATATACGTCATAATCTTTCACTTTCTGGAAAACTCCCACCATGAGGTTGCTGATGGTAACCTGGTTGACCTTTGAGGGGTCTTCGTATTTGCTGTCGAAGTCGGAATCCGTACAGCCGGAAGCTGTCATCAGCATGGCTCCCGCTATAACGAACGCTCCTATATTTATCTTTTTCATATCCATTGTCATTTACTCTAAAGTCTTATTTTTCAATTCTCTATTTTCTAAAAGCTTGCCCGCAGCGACACTCCGAAATTACGTGTTGCCGTAGTGGAGCCGCCCACTACCGCCTGGCTTGCCCAGGATGTTCCTACGGAAGATTCCGCATCGTAATTCTTCAGTGCCTTGTAGAAGTAGAACAAGTTGCGTCCGAATACCGAAACGCTCAGCCGCGTCATGCCCAGTTTGGAAATCAGCTTTTCCGGAAACTGGTAGCCGATGGTCAGCTCGCGCAGCTTCACATAGCTGTTGTCGAATACCGAGTGGCGGTACGTAAGCTGTTCGGGCTGAGTACCCCAGTTGTAGGTCTGGTTGTAATAGTAGCCGGCAGGGATGATGCGCGTGTTCTTCTCGCCGGTGGAGGCCACTACGCCCGGCAGGATAACGCCGTCGTGGTAAACGGTTTCTCCGTTAGGCCCTGCACCCAGTGACGGGTCTACCTGCACGGGCACGCCGCTGGCGTTGTTGTTGCCCGGATAGTAGTAGGACAGGCCGCCGTGTTCCGTATCGCGGAATTGCAGCGACTCCGGTGTCAGACCCGATGCGGTGGAATACTGGTACATCTCGTTGATGACGTCGCCGCCTATGCGGAAGTCGATACTGAAATCCAGGAAGATGTTCTTGTAGGAGAACGAGCTGAACAGACCGCCTACGCCGTCGGGGTTGATGTTTCCTACTCTTTGCAGTTCGGTCTGGTTCATGTAAAGTCCCTTGTCCGATACGAGATACTCTCCGTTTTCGTTCATCTGGGGCACTTGCACGTAGATGTCACCCATCGGGCGTCCCTCTACGGCCTGTATCTTGGCTCCGCCACCGCCTATGTTGGATATTTCGAGGTACGGTACGCCGTCGGCGAGCTTCACGACCTTGTTGCGGTAGATGCCGTAGTTGGCCGTCAGGTCCCAGCGGAAATTCTTGGTCAGTACCGGAGTGGCGCTTACGGAGATGTCCCAGCCTTCGTTGGCCACCTCTCCCACGTTCATCAGCACGTACTTCACACCCGATGTGGAGGGTTGCGGCGTGGAGAGTATCTGGTCTTTCACGCGGTTGTTGTAGTAGGATACATCGAAGCCCAGCCGGTTGTTGAGGAACTTGCTTTCAAAACCTATTTCGTATTCGTACTTCTTTTCGGGGCGGATATTGGCATTTCCCCACGAAGAAGGAACGTAGTTCCATGTGAAGCCGTTGTCCGAACCCTGCTCGTAGATAATGTTGGCGGCATACGTTTCCGGTGCGTTACCTACGACGCCGTAGGAGAGGCGGAGTTTGCCGTGATTCCACCATGCAGGCATGCGGAAGGCGTTCGAGAACAGGAAACTGAGGTTGGCGGAGGGGTAGAAGAAACTTTGGTCTTTCAGTGTGGACGAACGTTCCTGACGCCCGGTGAGTTCGAGGAACAGGTAGTTGTCCCAACCCAGGCTCAGCGTACCCATGTATCCCGTTTTCAGCAGTTCCATACGTTGCAGCGTGCTGCTGGCGGTGTAGCGGCTGGCGTTGAGGTCGAACCAGTTTTCCGTAACCAGACCGCCGTTGGTGGAGACGCGCATGTTGTTCATGTTTTCGTAACGTCCCGTCCAGCCCAGTGTGGCGGCAATGTCGAAACGGCGGATGTTGTAGTTGAAGTTCAGCATCACATCGCCGTACACGATGTCGTAGCGTCGGTTGATGTTCTGGAAGCTGCCGCTGGGGTCGTACAGGGAGTTGGGGCGTTCCGTCTCGTACTCCAGCGTCTGCTTGGTGTCCGTGATGTCGGTAGAGAGCTGGGCGCGCAGGCTCAGCCAATTGGTTATCTGCCAGGTGGGACGTATCATACCGATGAGGCGGTTCTCTGTCTCCTTGCTGTGGTGGTGATACATGTTCCAGAGCATATTCGATACGCCGTTCAGGTATCCCGGGTCGTATGCCCAGGCTTCGTCCGGTGTCAGTGTGGCATCGCCGCCTGCGTACGTGTTGCGGTAGCCCAGGCTGGTGACGTAGCTCTGCTTCAGATAGGGAATATCCATGAAGGAGGAGAACATGTTGCTGAAACTGCCGTACAGGTTCAGCGATGTTTGCGGGCGGTCCTTTACATCCTGCACGATGTAGTTCAGCGAGTATTCTATGTTCAGCGTCCTTGCCGGTTTGTAAGAACCCGTCAGCTTGAAGTTATGTTTGGTGAAGCTGCCCGTCAGCGAGTTGGGTGTTTCACCCATGAAGGTGTAGGAGAAGCGGTTGCTGCTGGTCTCCGTACCCTGCGAGATGGCAAGGTTGTAGGTCTGGTTCCAGCCCGTGCGGAACAGCTCTTTCCACGGATTGTCCGTAGCCGGTAGGTAGGGGCGCATCTTGCCGTCCCAGTACAGCACGTCGCTGCCGTCGTACTTCGGACCGAAAGACATGGTCGTATTATACAGACTTCTGTAGCTTTCGCCGTTCATGGTGCGCTGGTAGAAACCGCCCGTCTGTTTTTCGTAGTCGCTGTATTCCGTGTTGTAACGTCCCGGGCCGTATACGGTCTGTACTTTCGGCAGATAGGCGGGCAGGTTGGCGGTGACCTGCGCGGTGAAGTCCACCGTCAGTTTGCCGCTTTTGGCGCGTTTGCTGGTGATAACCACCGCGCCGTTTGCCGCTTCCGAACCATAAAGTGCCGTGGCCGAAGCACCTTTCAGCACACTTACGCTTTCAATATCTTCGGGGTTGATGTCCACCAGACCGTTGGAACGTATCTGCCCGTCGTTGCCGAATTCGGCAAAGTCGGTACTCTTGCCCGTTCCGCCGTTACGGATGGGTACGCCGTCCAGGATGATGAGCGGCTGGTTGTTTCCGGTGATGGACGTGAGTCCGCGTACATTGATAGACACGGCTCCGGCGGAACCGCCCTGCGTCTGCGTGATGCGGATGCCCGGCGCTTTACCGTACATGGCGGATGCAAAGTTGGTTGCTCCCGCCTTCACTATCTCGTCCGATTCGATAGTGCTCACCGCGTAACCCAGCCGTTTGGTATCCTTCTTGATACCCATGGCCGTGACGACCACCTCTTTCAACTGTTGCGAGTCCTCTCTCAGCGTTACCCTCAGGTCGCCCTGCTTCTTGCGTTTTGCCAGATGTATTTCGCGGGTGGCATAGCCCATATAGGCTATGGACAGCGTTGCATCGGCAGGCACGGTCAGTGTAAAGTTTCCGTCCACATCGGTAATGACACCGTTGTTGGTTCCTTTCTCTATGACGCTGGCGCCGATAAGCGGCTCTCCCGTCACATCCCTTACCATACCTTTGATTGTTTTGGTTTCCTGCGCACCGGCACTTCCTGCAAACAGAAGCGCCAATGCCACAATCATACTACCTAATACCTTTTGAAAATGTAGCTTCCTGTGCGAAGCCATACTCCGTTTTTTCTTGATAGACTTCATATTTCCACAATGATTATTTCCTTGTACAATTAAATCTGTTGGAATTTATTTGTATTTGTTATAAGCAAGCAGTATGCCAAAAAAGATACGTAGACTATGCGAAGTATTTATACCTATGATATTCAGTTTATTGCTTTTTTTATAAATACTTATAATATGTGTATGCAGGTTGTGGAATGTTGTGGAAAAAATCCACACTTGCAGGTTGCCATTCCACACTTGTGGCGTTTGCATCTTATTCCGGCGGTTTTCCGGCGGATTATACTTTGTGCCTGCATCCGGAAGACCGTGTGGAAAATAGGATTATACCGCGTGTGAGCGGGGCAATCTCCCGGGTATAATGTGCCAATGCTTGGTGGAAAACTTCCCGATGCACCTTGTAAAATGTGCTTGTCCCTTATGTATTTCTTCGTTTTCCGGTTGCGGGCTGTCCGGCCCGCAGCTGGCAACCGTACAGCCCGCAATTGGCAACCGCATGGCCCGCAGTTGGAAAACGGGGTTTTAGTAGGGATATTCAGTAAATGTCCCTAAAAAATAAGATGGCATATGAAGATGATAGGACATGACCACTTCATATGCCATTCTTATTGCCATTTTTCGGTGCTTTCTCACATAATTCTATCC
>NZ_JACOOD010000033.1:0-47462 GCF_014287405.1 Bacteroides sp. NSJ-48
TGTTCTCTGATGACTTCTCCCGGGCAATGACATCGTCTATCTGCCCTAACAGGACATGTATCTTCTTCATCAGGCGTTCACGGTTCCGCTCAACCGTTTTTCGCCAGACGAAAGTGTACTTGTTGGCTTTGGATTCGAGCTTTGTCCCGTCAATGTATTCCACATTCAGGCTGATGAAGCCTTTGGAAGAGAGAAGAAGTACGGTTTGCGTAAACACCTCGTTGATTTCCTTCTTCACCCGGTTGCGGAAACGGTTGATGGTAATAAAATCCGGTTCCTCATATCCGGCCAGCCAGATATAATGGATGTCACGGTGAAGGAGCTTTTCAATTTTCCGGCAGGAGTAGATGTTGTTCATATAGGCATACAGAATGACCTTGAGCATCATTTTGGGGTGGTAAGGGCTGCGGCCGCATTCCTTATACAGCTTTCTGAAACTTTCAAGATTCAAGCCCTCAACCAGGGCGTCAACCATGCGCACCGGATCGTTTTCTGCAATATCCTCATCAATTCTTTGAGGAAAAAGAACGGTTTGGTTGGGATTGTAAGGACGAAAATGTATCTTTGTCATAGTAAAGAACTTATGCTTAAAGATACAAAATCTTTAGGTAATAACAAAGCCCCAGCTTGTGAAAGTCGGGGCTTTGTGCGTAAAAAAAAGAAGGGGTGCATTTTGACACACCTTCTTTTAGCCGTGTGGTAGAATGTGGGTAGATTTTATAGGTTCTACTGATATTCTACTGCCATAGTTTGGCAACCCTTTCCTGGCAAGATATTCCCTACTCATAAATTTCTTGTTTACTTTCGCTGAAAAGTGATTGTAAATGAGTATATTTATCATGTTTTATTGGTTAACGCCCATGAATGTGTCTTTAACAGGATGCGTTCGTGGGCTTTTTTTGTTTAATTAAAAAAGTTCGTAGATGAAAAAGAAACTAATTGTTTTGGCTGTTGTGGTGGCCGTGATTGTAGGTCTGCTGGCTTATTACCAGTATGTACCGTTTTGGGCAAGCATTGTGAGTATCGGTGCGTTTATTGCCGGCATTCTTCTCGGTTGGAATGCCAAGGGGTGGAGTGATGAACATGTAACGGGGATGAAGGTATGATGGAGGAACTGGATAAACTGTTCAACATCACCGGCGGGATAGTCACTACTATCCTGCTTCCTCTTTTCGGTGTGTTCATGTTCTATGATTCAAAGAAGCGCAAGGCGGTTGCGGAAGCGAGAAAGGCGGAAGCTGACAACATAACCGCTTACGCAGCAGAATGGAAAAAATGCTATGAGGAGGAAAGAACTGTGGAAGCTGAATTGAATACCAAGATTGACAAGCTTTACAAGGAGAAAGAAGAAGACAGACAGCGCATTCATGAGCTTATCAAGAAGAACACTGCACTGGAAATAGAGAAAACAAAGCTGGAAGCCGAGATGGAAGTCAAGCGGTGTGATGTCCGGAAATGTGGAAGGCGGAAGCCACCGAGTGATTATTGATTCGCGGGAAGGAAGGTGTTTCGCAACGGCTCCCTTCCCTTTTTAGCACAAACTTAAAGTTTAAACAAAGGCTTCTGCAAATGTAGTGTATGTTTATATTAAATCAAATGATGTATGAAGTATTTTACGATAAAAGAACTTTGCCGTTCGACAACTGCCGACCGCAAAGGAATTGACAACAGATGTGGCTGTGATATAGAAGCCAATCTGACTGCATTGGTAGATAACGTTCTTGACCCGCTACGCGAATGGTATGGCAAACCTATCGTTGTGAACAGCGGTTACCGTTGTCCGGCATTGAATAAAGCAGTGGACGGTGCGACAACCAGCCAGCACATGAGCGGACAGGCGGCGGACATTGATACCGGAGACAGGCAACAGAATAAGCTACTGTTCGAGCATATCCGCAAGAACCTTCCTTTCGACCAGTTAATTGATGAGAGTAATTTCGCCTGGGTGCATGTGAGTTATCGGGCAGACGGTAGAAACCGGAATCAGGTACTGAAGCTATGAAAAAACTACCCTGGCTATTGGTTGTATTGCTGGCAATCGCTTGTGTGGCGGCGTGGTTTCGTCCGCACGAGCCTTTGCCGGCAGAAATCCGTACCGAAACAAAGATACAGACGGTTGTCAAACTTGATACGATTCTTATTTCTAAATCGATAGCAGTGTTTTGGCAGATATTGCCGAATGACACAGTACGTATAGGCGATACCTTGCTTCATCGCAAACGGGTTGTGTATGAAGATAGCCTGTATCGTGCGGTGGTGAGCGGATATGTAGACCCGCGGCTGGATAGTATGACTGTGTATCCAAGAATGGTTTATCAGGCAGTAACGAATGGCGTCTATCATCCGGTCCCCATTAAGTCGAAGAAGAAGCGTTGGGGATTTGGTTTGCAGGCTGGGTATGGGTATTCGGGTGGTTTTTATGTAGGGGGTGGGGTGAGTTATGATTTATGGCAGTGGTAATATTTGTTGGAATTATACCTCTCATTTCTTTTTTTATTTTTACTTTTACGGCAATTTTACAATCAGAGTATGCCAAGAATAAAAATCGGGACAAGTATCGGTAGTAATTATGAAGGATATGAACAATTGGTATCACTGTATCATCAGATGAAAGAGTATAGTGACACTACTGTTGACTTAGATTTCTCATCAAATCGTTGGTTTGAAGCTAATTTATGTGCAGTTTTGGGGTCGATTGGTCTATTGATGGAAAAAAATAGAGTCAAAATAATTTGTTCTAATATGTCTAATTCTTTAATAGATATATTGACGAGAAATGGGTTTATAGGAAATAATTATTTAGATTCATCAGATAATCACAATGGAACTGTTGTTAGTTTTCAGAGGTTTAAGCATAATCAAGATAGTGCTTTTAACGGTTATATAAAAAGAGAACTTCTCTCAAAATCAGACTTTCCTAAACATAGTGTATTGCTTGGAAAAAAAATAACTGAAAGCATTTTTGAAATTTTTGAAAATGCAAGAACTCATGGAAAATGTGAATTTATCCATACTTGTGGGCAATATTATCCACGTAAAAGCCCTGCTCGGTTGGATATAACAATTGTTGATGTAGGACAAACCATCCATAAGAACGTTAATGATTTTCATTTTCCATCAGAAGAATTTAATGCTTGTAGGGCTATAGATTGGGCTATAAAATATGGGAACACTACAAAAATAGGGAGAACTGGTGGATTAGGATTGAGTCTTATTCTTGAATTTATAAAGCTAAACAATGGGGTAATGCAAATAATATCATCTAATGGATATTGGGAATATCGTGGAAATCGAGTACGGATGAATATATTAAAGAACAATTTTCCAGGAACTATCGTTAATATTGAGTTCAATTTTGATGATAGTTGCTTTTATCAATTAAAAAGTGAGGTTAATTTGACTATGAATGATATATTTTAGTAACTTTGTGCCATGAATATGAAAGAGGAAAATGCTATATTAAAAGTTAATGAGTATACAGTATTGGATATTGCTGTATCTTCTGATGAAGGAGATAAGATTAATCAGCGTATTCATTTGCTATTGGAACGTTACCAGAAAGTAACTATTGATTTTTCTGGTATAACTTTGTTGACTTCTGCTTTTTTAAATGCTGCTATAGGGCAATTATATAATGATTTCAATTCGGAAGAATTAGCATCCCGTTTAATCTTATCTAATGTAAACAAAGAGGATTTGCCATTATTCAAGAAAGTAACAGATAGAGCTAAAGAATATTTTAGGAATGAGCAAGAGTTCTCCATGGCTACAAAAGAAATTTTAAATGAAGAGTAATTGCACAGATATTAGAAATTATTCTCCTAAGAGGATGGATAATTTCTTTTTTGACAATAATATTTGGATATTTTTGTTTTGTCCGATAGGTAACCACGACAAGAATAAACAGAAAATATATTCTTCATTTTTACAATCTGTTCGGTAGGCAAATGCTACCATATGGATAAATAGCTTGGTTATTTCTGAATTTGCGAATGTTAGTATTAAATTGGATTATAATTTATGGAAGAAAAATGAAGTAAAGCAAGTTTCGTTTGAAACGGATTTAGATTACAAACGAGCATATAGAAAAACTGAAAGATATCATGATACAGTTGCAAGCATTTGTGCTGCGATAAATCAAATATTAGCATTGTGTGAAAAATGTACAGATAACTTTAATGCTTTAAATATTCAATCTATTCTTTCTCATTTTATGGATATAGATTTTAACGACAGTTACTATATAGAGTTATGTAGACATTCTTCTTTTAAATTTGTGACAGATGATAAAGATTTTATGAATACTCCCAATGATAATATAATATTAGGCGATTTTTAAAATGATATCATATAAATAATATATTTGTCCCGACTTCCGTCGGGGCTTTTTTATTCACTTTTTATTTGATAATTCTCCCTTGGCTTTGTATTTTTGTGGAGTAACTTTGATTGTATAATACTATGAATAGATTTTTATTAGCTGCTTTCCTTTCTTTTGTTGGGATTGTATTGTTTGCTCAAACTCCGTATAAGACGTATTGTAATCTTATAGGCGATGAAAACTCACTAAAGAAGGGTGTTGTAAGTGTAAGAATTAATTACGGGCAGGAGGATTTGAAAGATAATAAGTTCGTGGATGAAAATGGGAAAGAGATAAAGTTTCGCACAATGGTTTCGGCAATGAATTTCATGTCTAAACTTGGTTGGCAATTGGAGCAAGTGTACAATCGAATTGACCAAGTTGATGGAAGCCCTATAATTATTTGGGTCTTATCGAAAGAGATTATTTCGGAAGAAGAAATAACAAAGGGATTTCAGACAAAACGGATGTATGATGCCTCTCAAGTTCATAAATAATCAAGTAAGGGTGGACTAATGACTGTTATTAAAAGAATAATCAAGAAATGGCAAAATTAGATGAAGTTTTAAAATTAGTGGGATTATACGAAAAGAAGTATCGCCACCCAAATCTTACACCTTTTTTAGTTAGTAGCAAGTATGATTTGTTTCCTGAGGAAGAGAATATGGAAAACTGCTGGCCCCAATGCTACCCATATGTCGATAGATCTGGAGTCTATTTGATAATGGACGGTAATGATAATGTACTATATATAGGTAAATCATCCGTTGCCATTGGCGGAAGGCTTGGAAGTTATTTTTGTTATGATGGTGAAAGAAAATGTCGGGTTAGAAGTCCTTATTGGAGCACGTCACCTAAATATATTGTAGCTATTGCGGTTCCATTTGATTCGGCTTTTGAATGTGCCGCTTTAGAAGAATTCTTATTGGCCAATGTACAGACAACTGATAATTCTGTTTTTCAAAGATAAAAAACAACTTTGTAGAAGGGTTGGCTGAATAGTCGTCCCTTTTCACTATATTTTGCTATCTTTACCCCATGACTTACAAAGAGGCTTTATCATAATTTGGAACGCATTAAGGATACCGCCATTGGTGCACCCGTGAAAGGGCGTTTCATAGAATCATTATTCATCGGTCCTACCGATTGGGAACAAATGACAGACTTTATGAATCTTCGTATCCAGAAAGGAGAAGAAACGGCTTTGACTGAGTTTGACAGTGCCGGCAAGAGTCTTTCTGTATATGGGGTGTCGGTCAATAATGAATTTGACGTGCCGCATTGGGATATGACTATTATGGATAATTGGGAGCTGATGATAGGTAATTGATATGAAAACCCCCCGATATGCTCGAATACCGGGGATTGCGTTTCTTCTTATCCTTTCATCATCATAACATCCGCCCGCATCTCGATGTAATCCTTGTACTTATCTGGGTTGTTTACATAGTCAATGACTCTGTTTATTGCTATCTCCGCTTGCTTCTGCTTGACTTTTGTGTAGTATCTGATTACACCTCTGCTTTTATCCGAATGCCCGAGGCAGTAATCTATAACTCCGTCCGGGATACCAAGTTCAGGGGCAAACTGGGCAAAAGTCTTATGGGCGGAATAGTAACATAGCGTTTGTTTAATGCCCAAATGTTCTTTAAGTTTCTTTATGCAGAGATTGATGTATTTTTGTAAATTAGAGTAAGTATATGAATACCCTAAATCTAATATACCTTTCTTGTTTATATACTTATTTATGATGGGTTATGTATTGGTATTGTTATATTCCCTTTTCCTGTTTTTGAGTGAATTGTTTTAGTTCTTTCGTAAGTAATGGTATCGCCACTTAAATTAATGGAGAGTAAATCTTTTAGATTAATTCCGCAAAGGTAAAAGGATAGTAAAATCATATCTTTTGCCAAGTTTATACGTTTTCCTTCAACTTCTGTATTCTGTATCTTTCTGAATTCATCTCATTTTTTAAAGTGTTCAATAAGTAACGTATTAATGGCGGAAATAGGTATGTCACCTTCTGCTTTTGTGAAGATACGTATAGTTTCCTCATTCATTTTTGCATAACTATTTCGTCCCTCTTCTTTAAATTCTGAAATACGACTTTTCCAAAATTCTATAAAAGATATGTGTGTAGGTTTCTTCTTTGAGATGATAACTTGTTTTATTTGTAAGGCGGTAAGCCATTCTTTGTTTTCGATATTATCATATTTCTCTTTGAATTGAGGAAAGACAAACTCAATTCTTTTGTTCATCGTATTAGCATCTTTACGATAAACAACTTTTCCGTTGTCGAATTCCGCAATATCGTTGATAAGAAATTCAGTTTTGATGTAAGCCCTTTTACTTTCTTGTGATATGCAGACCAATACAGGAAGCCTGCCATCGCTTTCCTTAATGGAATTTAAAACTGTTAATCTGATTGTTGCCATAGCTAAATAATCAAATACAATTCCACTATACATTTTTGAACAAATATATTCGTAGAAATGCTGTTTTTATTCGCACGACGGCTTTAAAAAGGGAAAAACGCTGATTATTTATTTGACAATCAGCGTTTTTGTAGAGAGCCGCTAGCCAGACTTGAACTGGCGACCTACGCGTTACGAATGCGTTGCTCTACCAACTGAGCTATAGCGGCAATGGGTTTTCGATTACGAGGTGCAAAGGTACATCTTTATTTGAATTTGCAAAAAGAATTGCCTGATTTTTTAGAAATATTTCTGTCTGGCATTTTTTCTATATTTGTGTATTTATCGGAAATATTATGGATAAAGCCGTATGGTAAAGACGTTTAACTCTATTGGATGATTGGAAAAGTACCGTTTGGTATAAGTGGTGTTTGTGGCAAAATATCGGTTGTATTGAAGTCCGGAATTAATTCTTTTTCCAAAACTTCAAAAGGAAATAAATGTATATTATGAAAATAATGTATTACCTTTGTCCCCAATTAAAAACATTACTAGATAACTAAAAGATTAATCAAAGATCTTACTTATGCGTAAATTTATACTATTGTGTTTGTTGGTATTTACGGTATCAAGTGTGGTATTTGCCCAACAAATGACGGATGAACAAGTCATTCTGTACGTGCAAGAGGCTCAGAGTCAGGGGAAGACACAACAGGAGATGTTGGTTGAATTGATGAAGAAAGGAGTCACAAAAGAACAAATCCAGAGAATACAGTCTAAATATTCAGGCAAATCGGACGGAAGCTCTGAGGAAAATGCCAATTTCATGGGAGAAGCGAACTCCCGTTTACGTACGCAGAAAACTTACGAGAACAAAAACAAGAATATCTCTCAGAATGAATCAGGCTTGGATAATCTCGGTTCCCAAAAGCAAAGTATTAAAGGGTTGCGGGCGAAATCGGCCCAGCAACGCAACGGATATGGAACGGGGTTGAATAACAATGGACAGCCGGGTTATGGTTATAATGGTCCTAAAAGCGCGGAAGACACTTTTACACAACAGATTTTCGGACATAATATTTTCGATAACGAATATCTGACTTTTGAACCCAATATAAATGTGGCAACGCCCGACAATTATCGTTTGGGGGCGGGCGATGAAGTTATTATTGATGTTTGGGGAGCTTCCCAGACTACGATTCGCGAAAAAATCTCGCCTGAGGGTACTGTGCAAATTGCAAAGTTAGGACCGGTTTATCTGAGTGGAAAGACCGTAGAGGAAGCCAATGATTATTTGAAACGCGAATTTGCCAAGATATATGCCGGTGTTACGGGAGAAACTCCCAATACGCAAATAAATTTGACGTTAGGCGAAATCCGTTCCATTCAGGTGAATGTTATGGGTGAAGTTGTCGTGCCGGGTACTTACACCCTCTCTTCATTCGCATCAGTTTTCCATGCCTTGTATTGGGCCGGCGGAGTAAATAAAATCGGTAGTCTTCGAAGCATAAAAGTTATACGTGACGGAAAGACGGTTGCAGATTTGGACATCTACGATTTTATCATGGAAGGTCGGCTGAAGGATGATATCCGTCTTCAGGACGGTGATGTGATTCTTGTCAATCCTTATCAGACTCTGGTGCAGATATTGGGTAAGGTAAAGCGCCCTATGTATTATGAAATGAAGCCTACGGAAACAATCGGAACGTTGCTGAGATATGCCGGCGGCTTTACGGGCGATGCGTATAAAAAAGCCATCCGTCTTGTACGCAAGAGCGGACGCGAGCATCAGATTTTCAATGTGGACGAAATGGATTATTCGGTATTCCGCCTGGAAGACGGTGATATGCTTACGGTGGATTCCGTTCTCAACCGTTTCAAGAATCGTGTAGAGATTCGCGGTGCTGTTTACCGTGAGGGCTTGTATCAGCTGAGCGGAGAGGTGAATACCGTGAAACAGTTGATAAAGAAAGCGGAAGGTGTACGTGGAGATGCTTTCCTAAATCGTGCCGTAATCAATCGTGAACATGAGGATTTGACGCGCGAGGTTATTTCCATAGATTTGAAAGGCTTGTTGAAAGGTGTGGTTGCGGACATTCCTTTGCAAAAGAATGATATACTTTATATTCCCAGCATTCAGGATCTGAAAGAAGAGCCTACGGTGACTATCCATGGTGAGGTTGCTGATCCGGGTACTTATCTTTATGCCGACAAGATGACCATCGAGGATTTGGTCTTGGAATCGGGTGGCTTGCTTGAAGCGGCTTCTACAACGAAAATAGATGTATCGCGCCGTATTAAATCTCCCAAAAGCACGGATGACAGTAATATTGTAGGCCAGACATTTACCTTTGACCTGAAAGACGGCTTGTTGATAGGAGCGGGGAGCGAGAATTTCTATTTGGAACCTTTTGATGAAGTGTATGTCCGTAAAAGCCCTGCTTATCGCAAGCAGAAAAATGTGGGGATAATAGGAGAGGCATTGTTTACCGGCACTTACGCGTTGTCCAAGAAGAATGAACGTTTGAGCGACCTGGTCGCTAAAGCCGGTGGTGTTACATCCGATGCTTATGTAAGAGGAGCCCGTCTTATCCGTAAAATGTCGGAGGAAGAGCTTCGCAGAAAGGAAGATGCCACCCGCATGGCTATAAAGGTCGGTGCAGATTCAACTACTTTATATGTATATACGGTAGGTATTCATCTGGATGAGGCTTTGAAAAATCCGGGTTCTGATTATGATATGGTCTTGCGCGAGGGGGATGTATTGTTTATTCCTGAATATGTAAGCACAGTGAAAATCAACGGTGCCGTGATGTATCCTAATACCGTACTGTACAAAGAGGGAGAGAACAGCCGTTACTACATCAATCAGGCGGGCGGATATGCTTCGAATGCCAAGAAGCGCAGTGCTTTTGTAGTTTATATGAATGGTACCGTATCCCGCATACGCTCCGGTAGTAAGACGGCAATCGAGCCCGGGTGTGAGATTATCATCCCGACTAAGGATCCGAGTAAGCGTATGAGCGTGGCCGAAATGGTAGGTATGGGTACTTCTATTGCCACTTTGGGCACAATGATTGCTACTTTGGTTAATCTCTTTAAGTGATAAGGACAATGGACGAAGGTAAAATACAAAAGTCTCCGCAAAAACCGGAGGAACAGGAAATTGATTTGATTGAGTTGGCTCAGAAAGTGTGGGCCGAGCGTAAAAAGCTTTATAAGGTATGCGGTATTGCGGCAGTGATTGGCTTGATTGTAGGATTCAGCATTCCTAAAGAGTATTCTACGGAAGTGACATTGGCTCCCGAGAGTGCAAGTAAAATGAATGCCGGAAGTATGGGGGCATTGGCTACTATGGCTGGCATCAACTTAGGCGGTTCTGTCGGAGAAGATGCCCTGTCGCCCGAACTGTACCCCGATATCGTTAAGTCAACTCCTTTTCTGCTGGAGTTGTTTGATGTAAGGGTCAAAGACCAGAAAGGCAAAATAGATACGACCTTATATGCTTATCTGGATAAATACCAGCGTTCGTCATGGATGGGTGCTGTAATATCTGCGCCATTCAAGGCTTTGGGTTGGACCTTGTCTTTATTCAAGGATAAACCGGAGAAGAAGGAAGGAAAAATCGATCCGTTCCACCTGACATTGGATGAGGCGAAGGTGGCGGATGCTTTGAGTAAGCGTATCTTGGTTACGATTGATAAAAAAACAGGGGTTACAACTTTGGAGGTTACTATGCAGGACCCTTTGATTTCGGCTTCGTTAACTGATACCGTGATGCATTGTTTGCAGAATTATATCACAAATTACCGTACCAATAAAGCCCGTCATGATTTAGCTTTTACAGAAAAGTTATATAAAGAAGCAAAGGCGGATTATGAGAAAGCTCAGAAAAAATATGCTACTTTTGCTGATGCCAACCAGAATGTGGTTCTGTTAAGCTATCGTGCTGAGCAGGAACGTTTAAAAAACGAGGTTGAGCTGGCTTATACTGTTTATACCCAGGTTTCCGGACAATTGCAGATGGCAAGAGCCAAAGTGCAGGAGATTACTCCGGTATATACGGTTGTGCAACCGGCTACGGTTCCTTTGCGTGCCGCTAAGCCTAATAAGATTATGATTCTTATAGGTTTTGTATTCTTGGCAGGAGTGGGATGTGTTGGCTGGATATTATTTGTGAAGGATTTATTTAAAGATTGGAGAAAAGCAAACAAAGCAATATGATGACTAATAATGATATGAGTCGTTGGTGTGTTCTGTATACGGTGCCAAAGTCGGAACGTAAATTAGTGCAGCGCCTGCATGCAGCAGGATATATGGCATTTTGTCCTATGCAAATCGTATTCAAGAAGTGGAAAGGACAGACCAAAGAAGTGTTTGCACCTCTGTTCCCCGGCTGTGTTTTTGTAGAAGAAGCGGCGGGTGTGGAGCTTTTTATTGCTTCGCAGGGTGGTGTATCTTTCTTACTGGACGCTGAAGGTCAGAAGCTGTTTGTTTGCGCCGATAAAGCAGAGTTGCCGACAAAGTTTGTTCATTTGTTGAAATAGAGGATACCTTCTTCCCGGCATAAAAAAAGCTACATTCCAAATGTAGCTTTTTTTATGCCGGGAAGCATTGTTTTTTAATCAAACAAACTCTTGAACTTCTTGAAAATCTTCTCCTTGATAGAAGTATTCGGCTTGAAGTTATCCGACCTTTCCATTTCTTCCAGCGCTTTTTTCTCTTCCTTATTCAGTGTTTCGGGCACATATACGCTGACATTCACCAACAGGTCTCCGGTTCCGTATCCGTTTACGTTAGGCAGTCCTTTGCCGCGCAGGCGGAGAACTTTACCCGGCTGTGTACCCGATTCGATTTTTACCTTAACCTTGCCGTCAATGGTGGGTATTTCTACCGCACCGCCCAATGCAGCTGTCGGGAAACTGAGCAACAGGTTGTAAATCAAATCATTCTCATCGCGAATCAGTTCCTTGTCCTGCTCTTCCTCTATGAGAATCAGCAGGTCGCCCGGTACGCCGTTGTGTTTGCCCGCATTGCCTTTACCGCTCATGGAGAGCTGCATGCCTTCGGCTACACCGGCAGGAATTTTCACGGTAACGACTTCTTCGCCGTAAACGATACCTTCGCCTGCACATTCCTTACATTTATTCTTGATGACCTTGCCTTCGCCACCACAGGTAGGACAAGTGGTACGCGTCTGCATTGTGCCGAGGATGGTCTGCTGGTTGCGGATTACCGTACCGCTGCCCTTACAGGTAGGGCAGGTTTCCGCACCGCCGTCTCCTTCTGCACCGGTTCCATGACAATGGCTGCACGGTACATATTTTTTCAGTTTGAATTTCTTTTCGACTCCGGTAGAAATTTCCTTGAGGTTCAGCTTTACCTTTACGCGCAAGTCCGAACCGCGATAACGGCGTTGCTGTGCACCACCGCCGCCAAATCCGCCGAACCCGCTGAAACCGCCGCCGAACCCACCGCTGTGTCCGCCGAATATATCACCGAACATGGAGAAGATGTCGTCCATGGACATGCCGCCACTGAAACCGCCGAACGGTCCGCCGTTGCCGGCAGCGCCACTCATTCCGGCATGGCCGAATTGGTCGTAACGGGCACGCTTGTCCGGATTGCTTAATACATCGTATGCTTCTGCCGCTTCTTTAAACTTCTCCTCGGCTACCTTGTCACCGGGGTTTTTGTCGGGGTGATACTGGATAGCTTTCTTACGATAGGCTTTCTTTATCTCCTCAGCCGATGCTGTCTTTTCGACTTCCAGAACTTCGTAATAATCTCTTTTTTCCATATAACTGTGTATGTTATTCTCCAACCACTACCTTGGCATGGCGGATTACTTTGTCGTTTAGTGTGTAACCGGTTTGTACGCAGTCCAGAATCTTACCTTTCAAAGCTTCGTCGGGAGCCGGAATTACGGCAATGGCTTCGTGGTAGTCCGTGTCAAGCGGTTGTTCTTTGGTTTCGATTACTTTGACGCCGTTCTGGCCTAAAACTGTCATGAACTTGTTGTAGATGAGTTCTACGCCTTCTTTTACGGCAGCTACGTCGGTGGCAGTTTCCATGTTTTTCAGGGCGCGTTCAAAGTCGTCTACGATAGGAAGGATGCTGCTGATGCTTTTTTCTCCGCCGTTCAGGATGAGTTCGGCCTTTTCTTTCATCGTACGTTTACGGTAGTTGTCGAACTCGGCAGAGAGACGCAGGTACTTGTCTTTCTGGTCTTCAATCTCAGCGTTGGCCTTTTCCAGTTCCTGAGCGAGTTTTTCTTCCTCTATCAGGGCAACTTCTTCTTCTTTCTCTGTTGTTTCTTCACAAGTTTCGTCTTGAGCGTCTTGTGCTTTTAACTCTTCTTCGTTGATGTTTTCTTTTTCTTTAGAGTCCATATTGTTATGCTTGTTATTCTTGTAAAATGATTTTGCTTTCATTGTTGTTAAGGGTTTAAGTTAATATGATACGGTTTTAATAGCAAAAACTTTGCCAAATTGACGGCTTTTGCCAAAAACGCTGCAAAGGTAATATTTTTATGTCAGATTGACAGCGTAATGTGCTATAAATAGAGCGCTAACCTTGTGCGGACAGTAAGTTAACTCGATAGGTTGCAGTCAGTTACCTTTGTTGTATGTATCGGGTTAACTTCATATCATGCAATAAGTTAACTCGTTGTAAGCTGTTTTACCGTATTATTTCGTATCTTTGTACCCGCAATTTGCAGAGTTATAGGTATTAAATTGTAAGTAGTACATAATAAAACAGTAAATATAAAGATGATTACAGTCTCGAACGTATCGGTTCAATTTGGTAAAAGAGTGTTGTTTAATGATGTAAACCTGAAGTTTACAAGTGGTAATTGTTATGGTATAATCGGTGCCAACGGTGCCGGAAAGTCTACTTTCCTGCGTACTATTTCGGGCGATTTGGACCCGACAACGGGGTCTATCATGCTGGGACCGGGCGAGCGCCTGTCCGTATTGAGCCAGGACCACTTCAAGTGGGATGCTTATACGGTGATGGATACCGTGATGATGGGGCACACCGTGCTGTGGGACATTATGAAACAGCGCGAAGAACTCTATGCCAAAGAGGACTTTACGGACGAAGACGGTCTGAAGGTATCCGAACTGGAAGAGAAATTCGCCGAACTCGACGGTTGGAATGCAGAAAGCGATGCTGCCGCTTTATTGAGCGGACTGGGCATCAAGGAAGACAAGCATTATGTGCTGATGGGCGAGCTGAACAACAAGGAAAAAGTACGTGTCATGCTGGCGCAGGCTTTGTATGGCAATCCGGATAACCTGCTGCTGGACGAGCCTACCAATGACTTGGACATGGAAACCGTAACCTGGCTAGAGGACTATCTTGCCAATTTTGAACATACCGTTCTGGTAGTGAGCCACGACCGTCACTTCCTCGACTCCGTTTGTACGCATACGGTGGACATCGACTACGGAAAGATTAACCTCTTTGCCGGAAACTACAGCTTCTGGTACGAGTCCAGCCAGCTTGCTCTCCGCCAACAGCAGAACCAGAAGGCTAAAGCCGAGGAGAAGAAGAAAGAACTGGAAGAGTTTATCCGCCGTTTCAGCGCCAATGTGGCGAAGAGTAAGCAGACTACCAGCCGTAAGAAGATGCTGGAGAAGCTGAATGTGGAAGAAATCAAACCGTCGTCACGTAAGTACCCGGGCATCATCTTCACTCCCGAACGCGAACCGGGCAATCAGATTCTTGAAGTAGCCGGACTGACGAAAACGCTGGAAGACGGTACGGTGCTGTTCCGTGATGTGAACTTCAATGTGGAGAAAGGGGATAAAATCGTGTTCCTTTCACACGATCCGCGTGCCATGACCGCTTTGTTCGAGATTATCAACGGAAATATGAAGCCGGATGCGGGAACTTTCAACTGGGGTGTTACGATTACCACCGCTTATCTGCCGTTGGACAACACCGCTTTCTTTAATACGGATTTGAATCTGGTTGACTGGTTGAGCCAGTTTGGCGAGGGCAATGAGGTATATATGAAGAGTTTCCTCGGCCGTATGCTTTTCTCCGGCGAAGAGGTGCTGAAGAAAGCAAGCGTACTGTCGGGTGGCGAGAAGATGCGTTGCATGATTGCGCGCATGCAGTTGCGTAATGCCAACTGTCTCATTCTGGATACGCCGACCAACCACCTTGACTTGGAATCCATCCAGGCATTCAACAATAACCTGAAGACCTATAAAGGAAACATCCTGTTCTCGTCTCACGACCACGAGTTCATCCAGACTGTGGCAAACCGTATCATCGAGCTGACCCCGAACGGCATCATTGACAAGATGATGGAGTATGATGAATACATCACTTCCGACCACATCAAGGAACTGAGAACAAAAATGTACAATAAATAATGATTAGCGATTAGTGATTAATAGCGTGTCAAAACAAAAAAGCGTTTGTTATTTTCAGTAGCATTCCCTTATTTGTTGCTTTATTAGGCGCATATTACACGGATTTATTTTATTAGGGGTAATATTACCAATTGCTTTTGGTAACATTACCCCTTATTCTTTTTCCCGTGAATTCCGTGTAATTCCGTGCCTAAAAGAAATCCTCAAATTACATCCCACTCCCGTCCCTAAACACTAACCGCTAATCACTAACCCCTATTTTCCGTGTATTTTTAAAATCAATCCTGTTCCCACTACCATCAGTACTGTACAGAGTATGGAGCCTTCAAAGCCGAAAGCGCCACCGTTTATCAGATTGGCTTCGGGCAGCCGAAGGGCCAGCAAGCCGTTGCAGAATTTATTTCCACTGACCTCATAGCCTAATACCGGGCCTTGTATCCAGTTCCAGAACCAGTGTAGAGCTATCGGGAAGCAGAGGTTGCGTGTGTATATATAGGATGAGCCTAAAAGGATGCCTGCCAGAAGTATGTTGATAAAAGACAGAAAGTCGAAGTTCGGATTGCCTATATGAATCAAGGAGAACAGGGCGGCGGAGAGGAACAAGGCACAAAACTTATTCACCCCGCTTTGCAGCAGGCGTTCCAATACAAATCCCCGCAATGCCAGTTCCTCTGTCACGGCTACCAGCAGGAAGAATACAAGGCTGATCAGTAAGGAAGAAGGATTGAATGCCACTCCTGCAATCTCTACCGCACCTGCCCACAAGGATATGCCGAACCCTACTGCATAAAGAACGGTTGCCAGCAGTATTCCCGACAGCCAGTCCTTCCAACGCATCGTTAAAGAGCGTCCGAGCCCTTCCAGTGAAAAGCCGCGTAAATGCCATACTATCCATGCGGAAAGGAATACGCCTGCCAGCATCAGCGTCTCGCTCAATATGAAATAGGACATCGTATCGGCCTCTTCCTTTCCTAACTTCAGCAATACGGTTGCGAAAGGGACGCTTATTATTGTAATGATGATGACGGCAAGCGCGGCGAATGAAACAATGTCGATTGCCGCTTTTCCAAAACGTTTGGCTTTGGATTCATTTCCGATGGTTTCCATGAAAAAAATAAGTTCGGTTAATTAATATCCGACAAAAATAGCAATAAAAAGAGAAATCATTATTCACGGTTGGCGCTTTCTTCTTATATTTGAAAATTAAATCAATCTGACACAAAACATGAACCTGAAAAAGATACTTTTAGTAGCCGGACTGGGCATTATGATATCGAACGTCTCCGCCCAGACTTCCAGGAGATATACTGTTGCCAAACCCGGTACTTTGGTGGAAATGCTCACCGAAGAAGAAGCGAACGAGATTACCCACCTTGTCCTGCAAGGCAAGCTGAACGCAGTGGATTTCCGCCACCTGCGCGATGAATTCAAGAAACTGCAAATACTGGACATCTCCAATGCATCCATCAGCATGTATGCCGGAAAGAACGGTACGCATCCCGACCGCTTTTACATCTATCCCGCCAATTGCATCCCGTCCTATGCTTTCTGCAAGCAGCTTGGCGACAGCACTTTTGCCGGAAAAACATCCTTGACGGAGGTAATCCTTTCCGACAAGACCAAGAACATCGAAGACGGCGCATTCAAGGGATGTACCAACCTGAAGATTTGCCGCATACGCAAGAAAACTCCCCCCAACCTGTTGCCCGAAGCTCTGGCGGACAGTGTAACAGCGATATTCGTCCCTCTGGGCAGCAGCGATTCCTATCGTCGCGGCAAACGGTGGGAGACATTCGCTTTCATAGAGGGCGAACCGGTAGGAGCTTTGGTGCAGATAGCCACCATGGGCAGCCTTGCCAGCGAACTGCTTCGTGCAGGCATACAGCCCAAAGATGTGAACTTCCTTACGGTAGAAGGTAAGATGGACGAGGCGGACTTTACGTTGATACGCAACTACATGCCCAATCTGGTGAGCGTGGATTTGTCCAAGTGCAATGCCACAACTATCCCCGAATACACGTTTACCCAAAAGAAATACCTGCTCAATATCAAACTGCCCCATGGCTTGAAGAGCATCGGCCAGCGTGCGTTCAGCGGATGCGGACGGTTGTGCGGCACCTTGGAACTTCCTTCCGGTGTAACTGCCATAGAGTACGGTGCATTCATGGGATGCGACAATCTTCGTCATGTCCTCGCCACCGGCGATAAGATTACAACTTTGGGCGATAACCTTTTCGGCAATGACAAGGACAAGCTGATATATAGGGATTAGGGGTTAGTGATTAGTGATTAGCGATTAGCGATTAGCAGGCTGCGCACTCACACCGCAAGGCACTAATCCCTAATCACTAACCCCTAATCGCTAACCGCTAACCCCAATCATCGTCAGTTGTATACGTTTCCGTTCGGTATCTACACTGAGCACCTTTACGCGTACCTGCTGATGGATGGATACAATCTCATTAGGGTTTGATACATACTTCTGCGCAAGCTGGGAGAGGTGTATCAAGCCGTTTTCCTTGATACCTATATCGACGAAAGCGCCGAAGTTGGTGATGTTCCCCACGATGCCAGGCAGTTCCATGCCTATGCGCAAATCATCGATTGTACGCACGTTCTTATCGAATTCGAACACTTTGATAGGTCCGCGCGGGTCACGCCCCGGCTTCTCCAGCTCTTGCAGGATATCCTTCAAGGTCGGCATTCCGACGGTGGGAGAGAGGTAGCGTTCCGGCTGTATCTTCCGACGCAGTTCCTTGTCGGCAATCAGTTCGGCCACGCTGCATCCCAGGTCCTTTGCCATCTGCTCCACGATGTGGTAGCTTTCGGGATGCACCGCCGTGTTATCCAGCGGATTCCCGGCATCCGGTATGCGCAGGAAGCCGGCACACTGCTCAAAAGCCTTTGCGCCCATGCGCGGAACTTTCATCAGCTCCTTGCGCGATGCAAATGCTCCGTTCTCGGCGCGGTAGTTCACGATGTTCTGCGCCAGTTGAGGGCCAAGTCCCGATATATACGTCAGCAGATGGCTGCTTGCCGTATTCAGGTTTACGCCGACCAGGTTTACACAGTTCTCCACAGTCTGGTCGAGGGATTTCTTCAGTTTGCTTTGGTCTACGTCGTGTTGGTATTGCCCCACGCCGATGGACTTCGGGTCTATCTTGACAAGCTCCGCCAGCGGGTCCATAAGCCGGCGGGCGATGGACACGGCGCCGCGCACCGTTACATCATATTCCGGAAACTCATCCCTGGCTATCTTGGAAGCGGAGTAGATGGATGCACCCTGCTCGCTGACAATGAAAATCTGCACTTCCCGGTTGAACGTCTGCCGTTTCAGGAAATCTTCCGTCTCGCGGCTGGCAGTGCCGTTGCCCACGGCGATGGCTTCGACCTTATAGGCCTCTATCATCTTCTGCAGTTTGGCAAACGCCTCTTTGCTTTGGTTCACCGGCGGATGCGGGTAGATATTCTCGTTGTGCAGCAGGTTGCCCTGCGCATCCAGGCACACCACCTTGCAGCCAGTGCGGAATCCGGGGTCTATCCCCATCACCCTTTTCTGCCCCAGGGGCGATGCCAGCAGCAACTGCCGCAGGTTTTCCGCAAAGACGCGGATGGCTTCATCGTCGGCACGCTCCTTGCTTTGCGCGGCAAACTCGGTCTCGATGGACGGTTTCAACAGACGCTTGTAGGCATCCTGCACGGCTTCCGCCACCTGCTTCCCGCAGGCGTTGTTGCTCTGTACAAACTGCCGTTCCAGCCGTTCCACACACTCCTCGTCGTCGGGGCTGATACTCACCTTGAGCAGACCTTCCGCTTCGGCGCGGCGGATGGCAAGCAGGCGGTGCGAGCTGCATCGCTTCAGGGGCTCCGAACAGTCGAAGTAATCCCGGTATTTGGCGCCTTCCTCCTCTTTGCCTTTTATCACTTTGGCGGTCAGCAGGGCTTGGCGTGCAAAGGTATTCCGCAGCATGTTGCGGGCGCGTTCGTTCTCGCTCACCTGTTCGGCTATGATGTCGCGCGCACCTTTCAGGGCATCGTCCGTATCCTTTACATCGCCTTTCACGAAGGCGGCGGCACGCTGTTCGGGATGAGGCTCGCGCTGGAGCATCAGCAGGGTAGCAAGCGGTTCGAGTCCTTTCTGGCGGGCGGCTTCCGCACGGGTTTTCCGTTTGGGCTTGTAGGGCAGGTAGATGTCTTCGAGGGCGGTGCTGTCCCACGTGTCGTCAATGCGCTTTTGCAGTTCCGGGGTCATTTTCCCCTGTTCGCGGATGGTGGCGACGATGGTCTCCTTCCGTTTCGCCGTTTCCTTCAGTTTTTCGTAATGGGTACGGATGGATTCTATCTGCACTTCGTCCAGTCCGCCTGTCATTTCCTTGCGGTAGCGGCTGATGAACGGGATGGTTGCTCCGTCGTCGAGCAGGGAGAGTGTCTGCTCGATTTGTTTTTCCGATATGCCGAGAATGGCAGCTATCATGCTGTGAAAGATTTGTGTCATGTCAGCTTCTTTTTTTGATAATGAGCGCCAAAAGTACGAAAAACAATCTTTCCCTACCGCCTTTTTGTGAGTTTTATTATATCTTTGCGCCGTTTACACATTATATGTTATACATTAACAGAACAACGAAATGAAAAGACTGACCTGCTGTCTTGCGTGGATGTTCCTGCTGATTGGAGCAGTTGCCGCGCAGGATAAAGAAGTAAAACTGAAAATAGTACAGACCAGTGATATCCACGGTAATTTCTATCCCCACGATTTCATCCTTCAGCGGGAGGCTGCCGGAAGCCTGGCACGCGTGCACGCATTCGTACAGAAAGCGCGCGAAACCTATAAGGACAACCTGATTCTGCTGGACAACGGCGACATCCTGCAAGGCCAGCCCACCGCCTATTACTATAACTACATCGACACGGTATCGCTCCACGTAACCGCCGATATGCTGAACTTCATGGGCTATGATGCCGCCAATATGGGCAACCACGATGTAGAGACGGGACGTGCCGTTTTCGACCGTTGGGCAGGCGACTGCCGTGCTCCGGTGCTGGGCGCCAACATCATCGATACCGTTACGGGCGAACCCCACTTCCGGCCCTACAAGGTGCTGGAGCGCGACGGAGTGAAGATTGCCGTCCTCGGCATGATAACGCCCGCCATTCCGGTGTGGCTCTCCGAGAATCTGTGGCGGGGACTCCGTTTTGACGACATGGAAGACACCGCCCGCAAGTGGATGAAGATAATCCGCGAAAAGGAGCGTCCCGATATTGTAATCGGTATGTTCCATGCCGGGCAAGACGCCTTGCTGATGGGCGGCAAATACCGGGAGAATGCCTCGCTGGACGTAGCCCGCAATGTTCCGGGCTTCGACATCGTGCTTATGGGCCACGACCATGCCCGCGAATGCAAGAAGGTGCAGAACGTGGCAGGCGACTCCGTACTGGTGATGGACCCCGCCAGCAACGGCATCGTGGTGAGCGACATCGACATTACCGTGACCCTGCGCAACGGCAAGGTTACGGACAAGCAGATTGACGGCGTGCTCACCGAAACCGCCCCTTACGGCATCAGCGGTGAATTCATGGAACGCTTCTCGCCGCAGTACGCCACCATTCAGGATTTCGTATCGAAAAGAATCGGACGCTTCACGAAGACGGTCTCCACCCGTCCCGCCTATTTCGGTTCTTCCGCATTCATCGACCTCATCCATACCTTGCAGTTGGACATCAGCGGCGCCGAGATTTCATTGGCGGCTCCCTTGTCCTACGACACGCAGATTAAGGAAGGGGATATTTACGTGTACGACATGTTCAACCTCTACAAGTACGAGAACATGCTCTATACCATGAAACTTTCGGGCAAGGAAGTACACGATGCCCTGGAGATGTCCTACGACCTATGGACCAACCGCATGACTTCGCCCGACGACCACATCCTGCTGCTCCGCGACCAACCCCGCGAAGGCGCTGCGGACAGGGCTGCCTTCAAGAACTTCAGTTTCAATTTCGACTCCGCCGCAGGCATTATCTACACGGTAGACGTCACGAAGCCGTGCGGCAGTAAGGTAACCATCCTCAGCATGGCAGACGGCACCCCGTTCCACATGGACAAGATGTACACGGTAGCCCTGAACTCCTATCGCGGCAACGGCGGCGGGGAACTGCTGACGAAAGGTGCGGGCATCTCCCAGGACGAGTTGAAGGAGCGCATCATCAGCTCTACCGACAAGGATTTGCGCTATTACCTGATGCAATACATCGAGCAGAAGAAGGTAATCGAGCCGCGTGCGCTTGGCCAGTGGAAATTCATTCCGGAGGAGTGGGCTGTTCCCGCTTCCAAACGCGATTATGAATTTCTGTTTGGTGCAAATCGAAATTAGTATTACCTTTGCCGTCCCTAACTCAAGAAACAAACCGTAAGACGTGAGAGGAATAAAAAGAACCATATGCGCATTATGCTTGCTGGCGCTCTTCGTGGCGTACCAGGCAAGCATAACGGCGTTTACCCACGTCCACTACGTCAACGGGGTGCTGATAACCCACTCGCACCCTTTCCATAACCAGCATTCGCACTCCACCGACTCGCTGATTGTCATCGGCCTGCTGTCGCACTTCAGTTCGGACACACCGGACTGCTGCGAGCTGCAACACCCGATGCGCTCTCTGTTGCAGGTGATGGAAAGCGAAACCGATACGCCCGTCATAAAGGGAAAAGCGTGTCGGATGCCCTCTCTCCGCGCTCCCCCTTATTCCGTTACCCTTTGATAGTGTTGTACCAACGCCTGGTATGCTCCATACCAACGTTGGGTATTCGTTGTACCGATGCTTGGTATTCGATGTACCAATCTTTGGTACTCGCCGTACCAATGTTTGGTATCCGTCGTACCTGCCTTTGGTACTTGCCGTACCAAGTACCGGTACAGAATTGGTATCATTAAGTAACTGAAATAAAAGCGATTATTCAAATGAAACAAATTATATTGGCGTTGATGCTTGCTGTGGCAGGTATCGGTGCAGCCGTTGCCGCAAACCCTATCAGGGAAGGCAACATGATTTCCGGCCATGTTCTTGTAAAAGGTTCGGAAGAGAATATACCGTATGCCACTGTTTTGATTGTAGGCAGCGGACAGGGAACAGTGTCCAATGAAGAAGGCTAGTTCGAGTTCAAGAACCTGCCGGCGGGCAAATATACGTTGCGCGTATCCGCCGTAGGCTATAAGACACAGGAAAAGGCAATTGAAGTAAACAAGGACTTTACGGCGGTGGTGCATTTCCAGATGGAAGAGGAAAGCTTCATGACCGATGAGGTCGTGGTGTCCGCCAACCGCAACGAGGTGAGCCGCAAGGCCGCTCCCGTGGTGGTGAATGTGATGAGCGCCAAGCTCTTTGAGATGGTGAACTCCACCGACCTTGCCAAGACGCTCAACTACCAGTCGGGCCTGCGGGTGGAGAACAACTGCCAGAACTGCGGTTTCCCCCAGGTGCGTATCAACGGTCTGGAAGGTCCGTACTCGCAAATCCTGATAAACAGCCGTCCCGTCATCAGTGCGCTGAGCGGGGTATATGGGCTGGAGCAGATACCGGTGAACATGATCGAGAGGGTAGAGGTGGTACGCGGCGGCGGTTCGGCGCTGTTCGGCGCCAATGCTGTGGGCGGAACTATCAATATTATCACCAAAGACCCCATTAACAACTCCTTCCAGGTGTCGAGCATGTTCTCCAACATGGACGGCAAGTCCTGGGAGCAGTACATGGGCGGGAACGTATCCCTGGTGGCCAAAGACAACTCCTATGGCATCGCCCTCTACGAAAGCTACCGCAACCGCAATCCGTACGACCGTGACGGCGACGGTTTCTCCGAACTGGGCAAGCTGAACATGAACACCTTCGGCTTCCGCGCCTACTACCGTCCCACGCATTTCAGCCGCATCAACCTGGAGTATCACACCACCAACGAGTTCCGCCGCGGCGGCAACAACTTCGACCTTCAGCCCCACGAGGCGGACATCACCGAGCAGACCAAGCACATCATTAACAGCGGCGGACTGAGTTACGACCTCTTCTGGCGCGAGTATAAGCATAAAATCTCCTTGTACGGCTCCATCCAGCACACCGACCGCAACAGCTACTACGGCGCACAGAAGGACATGAACGCCTACGGCAAGACGGACGACCTGACGTGGGTGGCAGGCGGCATGTACGTGGGCAACATGAATAACTGTCTTTTCGCCCCCGCCACCTTCACGGGCGGATTGGAGTATCAGAACAACTCCCTGCACGATGTCATGACGGGCTATCACCGCGATATGCAGCAGGATGTACGCATCGCCAGCGCCTTCGTGCAGAACGAGTGGAAGATGAACGTACTGACCATGCTCGTCGGCGCCCGTTTGGACAAGCACAACCTGATAGACAAACTGATATTCAGTCCCCGTGTCAACCTGCTTTATAAGCCTACCGAGGACTTCCAGGCGCGCCTGACGTACTCCACCGGTTTCCGTGCCCCGCAGGCCTACGATGAAGACCTGCACGTCACCGCAGTAGGCGGCGAAGGCGTGCAAATCAAGCTGGCGGACAACCTGCGCGAGGAGCGTTCCAACAGTTACAGCGGCTCGGTGGACTGGACCGCCCACCTGGGACACTGGCAGGCAAACATCCTTGTAGAGGGTTTCTATACCGACCTGCGCCACGTATTCGTGCTCGAGGACATCGGCAAAAACGATGTGGGCGATGTAATCAAGGAACGCCGCAACGGCAACGGCGCCCGCGTGTACGGCGCCAACCTCGACGCCAAGATTGCTCACGGCAAGGAAGCGCAGCTCCAGTTGGGCTTTACCGCGCAGCGCAGCCGCTACACCCGCGAGGAAGTCTGGACACAGGTGGACGGCAAGGATCTGACCACCAAGCGCATGCCCCGCACGCCCGACTATTACGGCTACTTCACCTTCTCGTCCGCTCCGCTGAAGAATTTCGACTTCTCCCTCTCCGGCACGTATACGGGCAAGATGATTGTACCGCACTATGCCGGGTACATCGCGGAAGACCGCATGGAGACCACGCCCCAGTTCTTCGACCTCAACCTGAAGCTGAACTATACCTTCGTGCTGCACGACCATATCAAGTTCCAACTGAACACCGGTGTGCAGAATATATTCAACAGCTTCCAGAAAGACTTGGATAAGGGCGAGTTCCGCGATGCCGGTTATTTCTACGGTCCCACGCAGCCGCGTACGTTCTTCATCGGCTTTAAAATAATGAATTAGGATAACATTCACGATTTTTAAACCAATAATTCCGTGAATAATCCTATATTTGCCGGCAAAGCGCATGAATAATGAATACAAAACAGATACGCAACGTTGATATCTCCGGTATACAACACCTGCCCATGATTGACTTTATCGGCAATGATTTCGCTATTTTCGATAATATAAGGGACATCCCTTTCACGCCATATCCAACGCGTCTGAACGCTGCCTGCTTTGCCGTCTGCCGGAAAGGCTGGTGCAAGCTGAACATCAACTTGCGGGATTATGAAATGCGTGAAGGGATGCTTTGCATCATCCTGCCCGAGCAGATTGTGCAGCAGGGCGAGCGTTCCGATGATTTTTCAGGCAGCTTCATAGCCGTGTCCCGCGACTTCATGGACCTGGTGATACCCACGATGCAGCAACTGTTTCCCATGTTCTTCATGATAAAGGAGCGGCCTTGCATCGCTGTCACTGCCGACGAGTTGCAGGCGTTCGAGGAATATCACTCTTTCCTGTGGAGCAAGGTGAAGCTGAAGGACAATCCCTACCGCAAGGAGATTACGCAGGGATTGCTGATGGCGCTGTTCTACGAGATATACGACATCTATCAGGGACATGCCGTGAAGGAGCGTACTCCCAAAAGCCGCAAGGAAGATTTGTTCGAACGCTTCATCCGGTACGTGTACGAGTTTTACAAAGAGGAGAGGAGCGTGTCCTTTTACGCAGACAAGATGTTCCTTACGCCCAAGCACCTCTCTACCATGGTGAAAGAGGTGAGCGGAAAGACGGCGGGCGAGTGGATTGACAGCCTCGTGATTCTGGAAGCGAAAGCCATGCTGAAATTATCCGAGCAGAGCATTCAGGAGATAGCCGACGAGCTGCACTTTGCCAATCAGTCTTTCTTCGGCAAATACTTCAAGCATCACACCGGCTTTTCGCCCAAGGAATACCGGAAACAGTAATATCCGGCAACCTCCCGGTTCCGGCAGGCAAATAAAAAACCGGACAGCTACGGCAGGAATCTTTTCCTGTGCTCCGTGTGCTGCCCGGTATTTTTTTAGTGTACCCTAAAAAACTAACCTTTCTCTTTCAAAAACTAATTTACTCTATCGTTTTCTAAATGACGTTGCAAATTTAAAGAGTTATTTTAAGGTACTGTTTGATATATATCAAAAAAGGATTATTTCCTGAACCGGCTCCAGAAACTGCCTCTCTTTTGTTGCGGAGTTTTATCGGTATCGCGATACAGCTCCTCATACGTCAGCTTCTCCTGAACCATGCGGTAGATGTCTCCCCAGTCGGGCAGGCCGCCCAGGTTGCGGTCGTCAATGAAGAGGTCCGCTTTCACCTTGCGCGAGAAGCCGTGATGGGCGGCATCCTCTTCGGGATAGTCCCGGTTGACGGCATAAAACTCCACGCCCCGTTCCCTGCACCATTCCACGGCCTCGTCCAGCAGCTTTCCTTCACGTACGGTCCACAGTATCAGGCGGTGGCGGTCTTTGATCAGCATCTTCAGCGTATCGGTGGCAAAAGGGATTTCGTTCCCTATTTTAGGGTAGCGGTGCTCTACGATTGTGCCGTCAAAATCAATGGCGATAGTCATGATGCTTATGTATTGCTTTAAAAACGGTAACTTGTTCCTATGGAAGCTCCTAAGACAAACGTATATTCTCCGCTTGTGTAGGTACGTGCCGAAGGAGTAATCTTGCCGTTATAACCTCTCAGATACTCTTCCGCAAAGATGCTCCAGCGGTCGTTCAGCTTGAAGCTCTGTTGCAGACCGCCCTGGATGCCGAAGTAATTCTTGTCTTCCATTTCGTGGTGCGTATAGACGATACCGGCAAAGGCGTTGAGGTCGAATATGCGGTTTTCGCTATAATTGCCTATCATGTTGGTAAGGTTCAGCATGTAGTCGGCGGTGACAGACAGCGGATACACACCCCCGTGCTGATAAGCATACCGTCCAATCTCGATGCTTCCTCTTACGGTAGACAGCGGAGTGTACTGGCGTCCCACACCCAAGCTTATCTGTTGTCCCAGCATATCGGGAATATCCTTCATCTTCACACCTGCGGTGCGCATGGGGAAGTTGGTTCCCACGGTGGCATACGCAAAGTTATAAGGCTGGAAGAAGCCGCGTCTGGCATCGAAGTCGGCCTTTCTTCTACGGTACTGTACACCGAACATCACGCCTACATTCTGCATGTGTCTGTCCTGTGTGATGCCGCTCTTGAACGGTTGCGTATAGAAGCTCTTGCTGTATCGCGCCTCGCCCGTAATACCGATTTGGTCTGACAGGAAATATACCAGTTGCATAGACCCCGTAGGACCGTGGAATGTACGAAGCTTCTTGGCATAGTCGCTGCTTCTGTGCGCCAGTGCTCCGAATTCGTAGCCGGCGGAAAGGTTCACTTCCAGTCTCGGGTCTTCCACACTCGGCGAAATCAGTGTATTCAGGTTCACCAGCACTTCCGCTCTGCCGCCTCCATACACTTCCTCGCTCTTGAAGTTGTCCGAATTGAACGTATAGTGGAAACCGCCGAAGCCGCTGATGCGCCATCCCAGCGGCATGAACCATTTACCTATTGCCAGTGAAGCGGCAGGACCTAACGTCTGTAGTCCGGACAGATTGTTGCGCACGGGCTTTCCGAAATCACCCTGCGTACCGATAGCCGCTTCTATGAACATATTATCGCCCATATCTTCCGATTTCATCCTGATGGGAAGACCGGTAAAGCGGTAGGTCAGTCCGGTGTACACGCCATATCCCACGTCATACCGTTTGGGGCAGTCCGCACCGTCTATTCCATCGGTATAGAGGTATAGTTTGGGTTCCACATACCAGTCCCAGTTTCTCGACAGATGATAGCGTGCCTGCAAGCCGCCGTGCACTCCGCCGGCTATCTTGGCATCCATACCGTTGCGCTTGCTCACATAGCCGCCTATACCCAATACGGTATACAGGCTGATGTGTGCGCCGCTTTTGTACCCGCCGATATAATCGGACAGGTTGAACAGGTGGTCCAGCTCGATGCCGCCCTGTTTCAGCTCGTCGTTGAAGCCGCCCAGCAGAGACACCCGGTAGGAGTTGAATGAACTTACATCCTTAGTCAGGGCAATCCCGCCGTTGAACCATGCCGGCAGTGAGGAACTACCCCTCAGTTTGTTCACACCGCCCATTACCGACAGGGAGAAATTCTTGCCCGGCTGGCTGTTGTTCACTTCTCTTCCCTGCGGGATATACCGTTTCTGCAATACATAGTCCATTGCATTGAAAGGCCTTTCGGTGCTGTCCTTCTTCAGGCTGTCGTCCTGCGCATGGAGCATTTCCGGCATTGCCGTACATGTGCAGATGCACAGTGCCGGAATCATATATTTCAATTTCATTTTCAATCCTTATTATGGTTATAGGTTAGACATATCCATAGCTGCCTGTATGATATCCTCGTTAAATTCACCGTCGTTCTGTGCGGTAGCCACGAAGCTCTTGTCGCGTTTGAAACATTCGGACAGGGCAGTCACCGTATTCATGAACTCTATCTCACCCTCTCTGGCAGACAAGGTCGCTTTGAAGTACCAGGTCAGTGCGCTGTCCTGCGGCAGTTTGGCAAGCGAAGCCTTGGCAGCGGCGTTGCCGGCGCGGTTATCCAGCGCCATGTACATCACCACTTCGTTCTGAGGAGATGAAGCCTTGATGGTTTCAAAAGTCTTTTGTGCACGTTCTTTTTCTTCCGGAGTCGTTCCGCCCTGGAAGTAGCCGCCCAAAGCCCATGTATAGGCTTTCAGCAGGTCGAATTTGCTGTCCTCCGGCAGAATCTTCACCAATACGCTGGCGTGCTCGAAGTCTCCCTTCTTGATGTACATGCACAGTTGGTTGGTCACCACTTCCAGCCGGTTCACGATTTCCGTACGGCTTCCGTCGGCATTCATGCGCGAATAGTCGGTGGAGTGGATGCTCAGGTCTATCAGCGGTTCCAGTATGGAAGTATCCACGGTATCCCTCTCCAGGTAAGAAGCCGCCAGGTTGTTGCCGGCAAGCGCCCACGGATGCTTTTGTTCCAGTGATTCCTCGTAGGCGCGGCGGTACAGAGCTTCCAGTTCCTTTTTATCGGTTATCAGTTGGAACAGCTTCCAGTATTCATAGCGTGTGTAATCACCTTTCAGACCTTTTTCTTTGTACAGTGCCATAACTTCCTCGTCAGTCGGTTCACGGTACACCTCATAAAGGCAGTTATAGTTCACCACGCGCAGTTCGTCCAGATAAGGCACGATGACGGTGGGATACCAGTCAAGCTGTTTCAGCGCTCGGCCTTGTGCCTCTATGCCTTTGTTCTTTGCCAGAATTTCTTTCACCTTGCCGGCTTCCGTACTTTTGCCGTCGCGTTCCAGCAGTTTCACCACTTCTTCCCACGAAGCCACTTCGGCATGCGGGTTGCGGTAAACACGCTCCAGAATATATCGTGGCAGTGCAGATGTAATTTCCTGTTCTATCTTTCGTACACGTCTTTCGGCAAGGTTCAGGTTACTGTTGTAATGACCGTCCGGAGAAGCCGTACCTATTACGTGGAACTCCTTCAATACCGTACCCGGAGATTCGGCTATCTCTTTCAGCTTGTTTCTCAGCATGGCAAGGCTTTGCGCATTTTCGGGTGTGTCCGTCAGTTGGTCGGAGTTGATGAGGAAAGACAGTTGTATCTTGTCCGATGTATTTCTTTTCTCTATCTGCGCCCTTTCCTTGTGCTGCAACGGATCCATCTGCTCCGAGAAGAGGTTGTATTGCAGGAACTTCATCGGGCGTTTGGTCTGACACGTATTGATTTGGTATGTTCTGGAGTTCGACGCGCTGTAATCTTCCAGGTTCACGATGGCAAAGCAACTGTAGTTCCGGTTGGGGTCGGGCACAATGATGGTATCCGTCCAGTCCAGGTTCATGGCCCTTGTAGTCAGCGCTTCCGCTTTGATGTACGGACGCAGCGGGTCACGGTCCATGTCATAGCCCATTTTGCGTTCCTGCGTCAGGGCATATTCCTTGCCGTCGTATACGGACGGGCGTGCAAAGGTCACCGTATCGTTCGTTTCGCAGTCCAGTACGTACGGCTGTATAATCAGTCGCGAGAAGCGGTTGCCGAAGTAAGGAGGCAGTTTGAAGGTATTGTACGGAATCAGCATGTTTCCGATCATCTTCGGTGCTGTCGGCTCCGGTTTCAGAACCAGCCGCATGGCGGTTACGGTCACACTCTCCAGCATCACTCCTTCGTCGATGCTCACATCTATTTTCATCTGATGTCTCACTTCCTTCAATACCGAGGGCGAGAGTCCCACTTTGAAAATCAGCGCACCGTTGTCCGGAACCAGTATCTCATAATACCCGTTCTCGTCGGTGGTCGTTTTCCCTTCCTGGTCCAGCAGCAATGTTTTCTCCTGGTCGTTGCTGTCCAGTATCTTCTTCATATCCTCGCCCACGGCTACGGTCTTGGCGGCATACACATCCACCGTCACGTCCGAGAAAGGCACTTTCCGGTTTTCGGCAATGTTATATACGGTACCCGATACCTTCACCATTTTCTGCGCCCAGGCAGTGCCGGTACCGCATCCCGCCACAACCAGAAGCAGGATCCATATTTTCAATCTTTCAGTAATCATTCTCCGTATTATTTAAAAATGTAAGTACACGAAATTCCCAGTCCCATGGGCATCACCTTGTGTCCGGTGGTGTTGTAGTCTCCCGGTGCCGGCAATCCCTTCTCGTAGCGTTTCTCCCTGTACCACATCAGTGATATTCCGGCGCTGAATTCTATGTTGAAGCGTTTGCCCAGCGGCAGTACATATCCGTACACCATTCCCGGGCCTACGGCATCGCCGAAGTGGTGTGTATCCGAGAACGTGGCGTCATACCTCATGCCCTGTATGCCCAGGCCTATGAAGCTCTGCACCATTGCCCGTCCGCTCACCCAGTATCTCACTTGCGCTTCCGCACCTTTGATGCTGCAATCCAGCGGGTTCTGGTCAAGGCTGTAGAAAGCTCCTGCCATAACGCTGGTCCGGTTCGATGTCACCAGTTCTAGCGAGAAGTTCGGAGTCAGGTTTCCCCAAAGCAGTGCGTTTGTTCTTCCGGCAATGAGCTGTGCCTGCGCATTACTTGCCGTGCATGCCAGTACAGCTATCACTATCAGCCTCGCCCATATACTTTTCTTTTTACAATCTTTTGTCATACGAATCTCTTATTTTTGTCTCTGACTGTACTTGTTTCTGATAGAGCTGAAGCGGTACACGAATCCTACGCGTATATCGCTCACTACGGGGTAGGGCAGGAAATGCCTGTCTCTGCTCTTTGTACGTATCAGGTGGTTATCTTCATATTTATATTTGTCATATTCGGCATAGGCTGCTCCCACACTCAGACCCAGGTCCAGGTCTATTGCGCCCTGTTTGCATTTGTATACGGGCAGCTGCCATCCGCCGGTCAGTCCGGCATGGAACATATCGCCGGCGATGCCTTTTCCCCATGCTCCGGCAAACTTGCTGTATCCGGCATAGAAGCCCCAGTAGTAGGTACGCCAGAATTTGGGAATCTTGGACTGTCCTGTCTTTACGGTAAAGGAAGGTTTGGCATATCTTTTCACTTCCAGTCTGTAATCGTTGATTTTCATCTGTATGCGTTCGTTCATACTGATTTTGGCATTGCCGTTCCATTTGGCGCCTATGCCCACTACCCACCGGTTGTCGGTAGAACTTGAAAGGTCAAATTCCACTTTGGCATTCGGCAACAGCAACAGCCAGTCCATTGCATTGGTTTCAAACGCCCACCGTTCTTTGGGCGAAATCTTTTCGGAGGTTTTCTGTTGGGCGTATGCTCGGACGTTTATCGCGCCCAGCATCGCCAGAAACAGAAACAGTACCTTTGTCCTATTTGTCATCAGTTGTCAATGTTTAGTTCTATATTCTGTATATCAGAAGTTGTAGGTCAGTCCGGCAGTCAGTGCTACCGCACCTTCACCTTTCTTTCCGCTGGCGCATCCGTCCAGCTTGTCCCCTACGAGATTACCTTTTAGCTCGACATTGATGTCCAGATGTTCCGATACCTTAAAGCGGTTCAGTACACCTACGGTAAGCACACCTGTGGTGGTATTCAGTCCGGGAGCGTTGGCCACACCGCCGCCCACCAGCGGAATGAGGCTGTATGTACGTTCCTCGTCCACACCGCACCACCAGTTCAGCACGTCCACCATGATGTCGGCATGATACATCATGAAATTCCATGATTCGCTTCTACCGTTCATGGCTTCGCCCGAAGCGTGCATTCCGCTTATCTGCAATCTGGCGCCTAATACGGGAGTAATCCATTTACCGCCGCTTACGTCACCCGTAATGGAAATGCGGTTTCCGAACTGTGCATGCATGTCATAGTCGCCTACGTATACTCCGGCTCCTACCGAACCGCTTACAAACCATTTCTCATTGGCCGGATAGGCCTCCATTTTGCCTTGTGCGGCAACGGTAGTCCCTGCCGAAGCAAGAACTACCGCTGCCAGTATCCAAGGTCTTAGACTAAAAAAATGTTTCATTATTTCGAAGTAATTGTTATTCTGCCATTTGGGCTTTCAGGTACAGCTTTTTCGCGAACTTCATATCATGTTCCACCATGATTCTTACAAGTTCCGGGAAGCTGGTCTTTGTCGGGTTCCAACCCAGCAGCGTCTTGGCTTTAGTCGGGTCACCCAGCAGTTGTTCCACTTCGCAGGGGCGGAAATATTTCGGATCCACTTCCACCACTGCCTTTCCTGTTTTCACATCGATACCTTTCTCGTTCACGCCTTCGCCTTCCCAGCGCAGTTCTATGCCTGCTTCCTTAAAGGCAAGTGTAGCAAACTCGCGTACGGTATGCATCTCTCCGGTGGCGATAACGAAATCTTCCGGTTTGTCGTGTTGCAGGATAAGCCACATACATTCCACATAGTCTTTGGCATATCCCCAGTCGCGGCGTGCATCCAGATTACCCAGATACAGCTTGTCCTGGAATCCCTGTGCAATGCGTGCGGCAGCCAATGTAATCTTGCGTGTAACGAAAGTCTCGCCGCGGCGTTCGCTCTCATGGTTAAAGAGGATACCGTTCACGGCATACATGTCATAGCTTTCGCGGTAGTTCTTCGTAATCCAGAAACCATACTGTTTGGCTACGCCGTAGGGACTGCGCGGGTAGAACGGGGTAGTCTCTTTCTGCGGCACTTCCTGCACCTTACCGAACAGCTCCGAAGTAGATGCCTGATAAATTCTTGTCTTCTTCTCCATGCCCAAAATGCGCACGGCTTCCAGCATACGCAGCGTACCTACCGCATCGGCTTCCGCCGTATATTCGGGTACGTCGAACGAAACTTTCACGTGGCTCTGTGCGGCAAGATTATAAATTTCATCCGGCTGCACCTGCTGTATGATGCGGATGAGCGAGCTGCTGTCCGTCATATCTCCATAGTGCAGGTTCACCAGGCGGTCTTTCTTCATGTCGCGTACCCATTCATCCAGGTACAGATGTTCGATACGTCCGGTATTGAACGAAGATGAACGGCGCAATATACCGTGAACTTCATAACCTTTGTCAATCAAAAATTCTGCGAGGAACGAACCGTCCTGTCCGGTAATACCGGAAATTAATGCTACTTTTTTCATTTTGTGTATTTTATTAATTTGATATTTTCTCTTTTAATAAGTGTCCCAGGAAGATAGTATTGCCTATGATATATCTTTTCCACATTCTCTTGGGTTCCTTGATGAGCCGGTAAAGCCATTCAAGGCTGTGTTCCTGCCACCATAAGGGGGCGCGCTGTATATTTCCCGCAAAGAAGTCAAACACAGCGCCGATGGTGCCGATCGGACCTTTTACATCCAATTCTTTCAGATGTGCGTATGCCCACTTTTCCTGTTTGGGGGCAGTCATTCCCACCCATAGCAAATCGGGCGTTACACGGTTCACCGCTTCTATCATCCGGCGGTTATCCTCTTCGGAGAATTCCGCTTTATAGGGTGGGGAATAGGTTTCTATCCGGATATTGGGATACAACCCGGCGGCTTTGGCCTTTATTTTCTGTAAAGTACCTTCGCTACTGCCCAAAAAGAAGCAAGTACCGCCTTTCGCGTTCAGTTTTTTCATTTCGTACTGAAACAGGTCCCATCCGGCAATGCGCTCTATCTTCTCATGCCGCAGCAGTTTAAATGCCAGTACGATACTCGCTCCGTCCGGAATCAGCGCATCGCCTTTCAGCAGAGCTTCGGCAAAGGCGGCATCTTTCCGTGCGGTATTGTAAGAATGTGCATTGATGGTGTTAATCAGCAGTTTGCCTTCCGGCAACGTGTCAAGTTCACCCGGGTGTCCCAGCAGTGAAATTGTTTTCAGTCTTAACATGTATGATAAGGAATATTTGCCGTAGAGTACGCTACGCTACTGCCTGTCACATAAGCGATTGTTACGGACAGGCAGATAATATAAGGAATGTTTCTCCGGCAAAATTAAGTCAAATGTATTTGATAGCCAAGAAAAAAATGAAAAATGTATAAATTTATCATCTTTTTCCTGGCTTTTCTCAATCTGTCCGGTGATTGATGCAGATACCTTTCAGATACCATTCGTACAACCGGTGTATGCCTTCGTCTATCTCCACCTTATGATGCCATCCCAGATTGTGCAGTTTGGTTACATCCGTCAGCTTGCGCAGCGTGCCGTCCGGTTTGCTTGCATCCCATCTCAGTTCGCCCTTGAAGCCGATTTCCGCCATGATTTTTTCCGCCACTTCCCTGATGCTGAGTTCTTTTCCGGTTCCCACGTTGATGTGGCAGTTGCGTATCTCTTTCGAACCTGCGGCATACGTATCCTTGAAGTCTACGTTCAGCAACACATGTACGCTGGCATCCGCCATTTCTTCGCTCCAGAGGAATTCGCGCAGCGGCTTGCCCGTGCCCCACAGCGTAACGGCTTCCGGCGTAATACCGAATTTTGCCAGCTTTGCCAGTATCTCCTCAGCGGTGCAGCTTCCGTTCACACCCTCTACCGGGCGCAGGTCTATATCCTTGCGTACGGCATCCCAGTTGCCTTCGTTCAGGCATTTGGCAAGGTAAATCTTACGTATCATGGCGGGCAGCACATGGCTGTTCTCCAGGTGGAAGTTGTCGTTGGGTCCATACAGGTTGGTAGGCATCACCGCTATGTAGTTCGTGCCGTATTGCAGGTTGAAGCTTTCGCACATTTTCAGTCCGGCAATCTTGGCAATGGCATACGGTTCATTGGTATATTCCAACGACGATGTCAGCAGCACTTCCTCTTTCATCGGCTGCGGAGCTTCACGCGGATAGATGCAGGTACTGCCCAGGAAGAGCAGCTTCTTCACGCCGTGTCTGAAACTTTCACCAATCACATTCTGCTGTATCTGTAAGTTCCGGTAGATGAAGTCCGCTCTATATTGCAGATTGGCCATGATGCCGCCCACATGGGCGGCAGCCAATACCACGGCATCCGGTTTCTCTTCATCGAAGAACTTCTTTACAGCAACTCCATCCAACAGGTCCAGCTCCTTGTGGGAGCGGCCTGTCAGATTAGTATATCCTCTTTGCAGCAGGTTGTTCCAGATGGCGGAACCCACCAGTCCGTGATGGCCTGCTACAAAAATCTTAGCGTCTTTTTCCAACATAATTTATATTATAAACCTTTTGATGCTTGTTTACTCTCTTTCACCTCACTGCGGCGTGCCTTTTCAGTATAGCGCAGTTCTTTTTCAACGGTCATATCCTTGCCCAGACCATACGTATGCAGTCTTTCGGGTTCTATACCCACTTTCACGAGGAATTTCTTCAAGGCTTCAGCACGTTTCAATGTCACCTTCTTGTTTATCTCTTCTCCACCTGTATGGTCGGCATAGCCGTAAATGTCAATCTGCACTTCCGGATTCTCTTTCAGTGTTCTGGCAATGGTGAAGAGTTCGCGTGCATACTTGTCCGTATCCAGTTTCCACTTTCCGCGTTCAAAGTACACGGCGGGCAAGTCTTTCGGGAAACCTTTGCATACCACTACTTCCGGAGATTTTTCAAGCACTTTCTGTTCGATGTAGATAGTATCGTGCACCACTTTCGTAACTGTCTTTGTAGCGCGCTTCCACATAGGCAGATAGCCCGGAGCGTACATGATGTTGTCTTTCTTTCCGCTCTTTCCATTACCTATCTTCCATACCAGACCTACTTGCGCGGTAAACATCGTATTTCTCTTGCAGTTACAGATGGTTTTGATGCCGTCAAATTTGTTGTTGTTAATCCACATCATGCCGCCTTTCAACTGGGCGTCCAGATGTTTGTTGATGCGGTAACGCAATGCTACATCTCCACCCAGTCCCAGATTGACTTTATTGCTCAGCTTATCTGCAAACCGGTTTCCACAGCCTTTTTCTTCCACTTCGGTTGAGAATTTCTGCATGTATATACCCGGAGCTACCAGTAATGCCCACCGGCGATTGCCATCGCTGCGTCGGAACAGGTTAAACATATTCACTTCAAAATTCAGTCCGAAGTTCCACATTGTGATGTCACTGCGCAGCTCTTTGTAGTATTTGGCTCCTTCCGGAAAATCTACATTGTAATAGGTTTCCGCATTCGGCATGAGGATGAAGTCGTCTTCATAATCTCGCGAACCGGCTTTGTTGGCGGCATAGTCCACAGACAGCCGTATGCCGAACAACGGATTGAACTGGTATCCGCCTTGCAGTCCTACCATTCCGCCCCAATAACCGTTACCTTTGGTTACGGAACGGAAGTCTCCTGCAAAAAACGGAACACCGCCGTTAATACCTATGCTCCACCGTGAGTAATCATTGTACAAAGCTTTTTTGCTGGGATAATCCTTCCAGGGATCATCCACTTTTATTGTTTCTTGAGCCGAAGCATTCATGCCGGATAAGAATATAAGGCATGAAGCGGCTGCTATATTCTGTAACAATTTCATAATACTGTACTTTTTAAGTGACTGAATCAGTTATTTTTTTAGCAGTTCGATGCAGACATATGCCGGTTTTCCGTAGAAATATCCATTTTGGTTAGCCTGCAACTGTACGATTACTCTGTATCCCTCAATGGAAGTAATTCCATTTCCCGGATTCAGATGCTGTTTCATGAGTATTCTTCCGTCAGTTGTTATTTCTATATAGCTGTTCATATCACTGGCGGGTTTTCCACTCTCATCATAAATAATTCCGAGAGAATATATTACATTCAATTTTTGGGCTCCGTCATTTTTGGGACTTGCCTTTACATCATCGCCTTTAAGTATTTTTTGTGTCTCTTTGATTTCTACCAACTCGTTTCCTAAGTCTTCTACATCAGCAAGGATGTTACGTTGGTAGGTAATGTCATTAAAGTTGCTTAAGTCCAGACCAGTGGCAACATTTACCTTAGTATTACCTTGAAAGAAATCATAATCCTTGTTGCCATCCACTACTTTTCCAGGAGAGAAGCGTACTCCGTAATATCCACTCTGGCAACTGTTTCCGTCTGTTGCGTTTTCATTGAATACAACGGCTACCTGACATGCTAAATCTTTGGCACCAGAACTTGGCAATCCTTCCACTTCTGTGGCAGAAGCTGTTACCGTCAATGTTGCTTCATCATATTTTTCTACTTTTTCTACGGTAAACTCCGGACCTGCTTCCGCACTTCGTGTCACGGGAGTCACTTTTCGGCTGTCTATTGAAATAACATCTTTTTGCTCTATCATTTCATCTATTACCGATGCAGGCATCACTTTTACATTAATTTTCAGGGTATACTTGTTGCCATCTTGTATCAGAAGAACGCTTTGGTTGTTGAAATCTGGAATAATATCCATCTTTTTGATGCGATTGGCAAGTTCATCGATCTTGTCCTTCAATGCATCAATCTGACTTTGTAAATCGTTGATATTGTTTTCCAATGTATTGATTTTGCCAGTCAAATCTTTTTCCAGCGTATCAAGCAGTCCCTGGAATTTATTTTCCAGTTCTGTTAACTTTTTAGCCAGTTCCTCATCGGTAATGCCTTGATTGCCGGTTATGTTATCTATCTGGTCTTGCAGTCCTTTTATTTTATCGTTCAAATCATTAATCTTATCTTGCAGTTCGTCCTTGGCGGTTTCCAATGCCTCTTTCAGTTCTTTCAGCTGTGCTTCGCAATCGACATCGCAACCGCCTCCATTGTTTCCGTTCTGTAAATCCTCAATTTGCTTTTCGATAGTAGTAACCCTCTCTTCAAGACTGGTTATCTGCTCTTTAAGTTCGGTATAACTGTTTTCTCCCGCTTTCAGTTGATTACGGATGATTTCCAATTGACCGTCATAATCTTTTTGACAGCTGGTCATTAAAAAACAGCTGCTTCCTGTTAATAGTAGCATGACTATAAACAGAAACATTTTAGAATTTCTTTTCATAACTAATTTTGTTTTAGGGTAAAACGTTTAATATTTTGTTCTTCTTTCAAGCTACATACCAGCAGTGCACCGTTCCGTTCGGCAATGATATAGTCGTCCAGTCCTTCCACTACTACTTGTTTCTCTCCGGAAGTGTGTATAATACAGTTACGGCAGTTGTGCAGACTGATGTCATTCCCCACACCTGCATTTCCGTGTTCGTCCTGCGGTAGCAGGGTTCTTAGCGAACCCCAGCTGCCCAAATCACTCCAGCCGAATTCAGCAGGCAGTGTATAGATGCTTTCCGCTTTCTCCATTACAGCGTAGTCTATGGATATTTTCTCACAGGTAGGGAAGAGTCTTTCTACAGTGTCAGCCTCTTGTGCTGTGTAGAAATCCCGGCTCATTTTGTCCATAATAGCAGCCAGGTCCGGAGTAAACTTGCGTATGGCATCGGTTATGGTATCCACGTTCCACACAAAAATGCCGGCATTCCAAAAGTAGCTGCCGTGGGCTACGTATTCTTTGGCAGTCTTCACATCCGGCTTTTCTTTGAAGGCGTCTACCTTGTATATTTCAGTACCGCTAATCTGTTCTGCAGCCTGTATATAGCCGTATCCGGTTTCCGGACGGCTGGGTTTGATGCCTATCGTTACAATGGAGTTGTTTGTGGCGGTAAAATCGAGTGCGCAGCGCATTACCCGTTGAAATTCACCGGTGTTTATCACCAGCGCATCCGACGGAGTTACTACGATATTTGCCTGTGGATGCTGTTTCTTTATCTTCCAGCAGGCGTAGGCAATGCAGGGTGCTGTATTGCGGGCAGTCGGTTCTGCCAGGATGTTGCATTCGGGCAAATCGGGCAACTGTTCTTTTACAATATCCGTATATTTCTCGCTAGTCACTACCCAAAAGTTTTCCATTGGGCATAGTGGTGCAAATCGCTCTACGGTAAGTTGTATCAGTGACTTGCCGCATCCCATTACATCAATAAACTGTTTGGGATATTCAGGTGTACTCATCGGCCAGAATCGGCTTCCGATGCCGCCTGCCATGATTACAATATGATTTTCCATCTCTCTTTAATAGTAAATTTTGATAATGTATGTTTATATCAATGAATAGCACAACCTATGGTTATGATTTCAATGTCCGTAATTGCTTTTAAAGAATGCAGGGTATTGGCAGGTATGCTGATAAAGTCTCCACTGCCACACGTTATCTGTTCCTTGCCAACTGTCATACTTGCATCTCCTTTTTGAAACAGGAAGAATTCTTCCATGGTGGGGTGTAGGTGCTCTTCTGCTGCTTCTCCGGCTTTTAACCGGGTTACGGCAATTTGGGTGAGGGGAGTGGATGTTTCCTGATTGTTTAGTAATATCTGTTTCTCACCGATACCATGGGTGGTGGAAATAGGAATGATATCAATAATCTTTTTTTTCATTAACTTATCCTATCATCTTATGATATGAGCTTCGTATAGAGAGTTTCAATTTCTTTATTTATGGTTTTTATATTAAATGTAGTATTAGCCAAATGAATAGATTCCTGCGAAAGTCTATCACGTAGGTCTTTATCACGGATAAGTCTTTCTATTTGTGTTGCTAAACCGTCAATATCTCCAGGAGAAAAGAGTAATAAATTACTTCCTTCTTTGGCTATATCAGGTATTCCTCCTACTGGGGTTGTAATAACAGGAAGCCCATAACTCCAAGCATCTAATACTGCCATAGGAAACCCTTCTGCATAACTCGGAAGACAGAATATACTGGCTTCTTTAAAGGCTTTATCTTTTGCAGAACCATTTATCCAACCGAGGAAAATTGTTTGTCTTTCAATGCCAAGTTCTTGGGCTAAAGTTTTTCCTTTTTCAATTTCTCCATTACCGGCAAATACTATTTGCCAATCTGGATATAAAGAAGATATTTGAGCGAAAGCTTTTATCATATCTGCATATCCTTTGCGAGCATTTACGGTTCCGGCATAAAGTATTTGTTTTTTCTTTTGATACTTGTTGCTAAGCATTTCAGTGGTACATGGATTATAAATCACTTGTACTTTATTTCCTAATTGAAAAACTTGATTGACATTGTTTTTCCACATTTCTGATAAAACAACGACAACATCTGCTTTATTAAAGAGATAATGATAAATTTTTTGATATTTACTGTTGATAGTGGTTTCTGGTGAAAAGGCATGAAAATGTACTATTACTTTTTTTCTCCAAAGTTTAGCCCACCACATAAACACACATTTTCTTAAAGCAGAAGGAGGCTCACTTGTGTGTATATGTATTAATTTACAAAATGGGAGAAAATATAAAAATTCAGAAAATCCTTTTATAAAATACCATAGTTTACTTTTTCTATTTCTATCAATATGTGTTTCAATCCATTTGCAATGAAACTTTTTCCACTGTTCACCAACTTCGTGAGCTTTTATTACAGCAGTAATACCACCTCGTGTTTTTCGTGAGGTAGCTATAATAAGAACTTTATTCATATTGTCCTATGTTGTTTATTAGTGAAACATTACAACACTCATTTTTTCATAGCATTTTTTCATACTAAAATTTAAAGTCGACTCGTGGTAATGGGATGATTGGATTGCATTTATAGCTTTTATCCAGTCATCTATTGTATTTACAACATGAAATTTTTGCACTCTTTCTTTCGAATGATAAGGATTATAAGTTATTATTAATGGTTTATGTAATCCTTCTGCATCTGTTATGGTTGAAAGTCCCACACAATAATTAAGTTTGTCTTTGCGTAATGGGCAGACTAGTGCTTTGGCATTAGCCATAGCCGATAATATTTGTGGATAAATATCACTACTGTTTTCCGTTACTATTACCTCAATATTAGGAATTTGTTCACATAGTTCGGGTAATTGTTCAAAGTTGTTTCCAGCATGACTTTTACATGTAATAATTTTTAATGGTGCGCCTGTCTTTTTGAAAGCTTCTATTAATGTTTCGAAATCTCGTTGCTCTTTTCCTGTTGATATAAATGTGTTTCCCTCATGTGGTTTTATTCGAGAGAAAAAAGATTCATCAGCTCCCCAACCTGGTACTGAGCATTTTTCTCTTTGTATATATTGCCCTTCAATGCTTTCTTGCATTGTTAGTTCTGATAAAAAAAACAAGTGTTTAACTCCTTTTAGTAGCAATTGATAAACTCTTTGTTTTGCCCTATTGCTTGTATTTGGTGCATGATGTAAATAAGCAAAAATTGGTATTTGTATTCTGTTGAAAGCAGCAAGTAATAGTAATAGTTTATGGGCTTGTAAATTGAGATTTGGAATAAAGATAATATCGGGATTATATTGTTTGATTAATTTTAAATCATTAAATATGTTGTATCGTTCTTGTGTCCATATTACTTCATGTCCTTCTTCTTCCATTTCACATGCTCCATATAACCAATGAGAGGGATTTTTACCTTCTTTCCATAAATCGTGATTATGCGGTGTACCGATATATAATATTTTCATACTTTTTTATAAATTGTATTGAAATAATTTAGTAATAATTTCCATATCCATTTACGGGGTTGGTCTATTAATATAGCAAAGGTGAAAAGGAGTATTATAAAGAATGCTATATGAATAGTAAAATTAATTAGCGATAACTCTTTAAACCATGTACCTATCTGTTGATAATACCAGTTGGCGATATTTCCTGCATCATGTATAAGATAGATAGGTAGTGTAGAACTGGCTATAAAATTGATGATAGGACAATAACTGATATGGAGATTGGCAAAGAATATAAATATATAAATAGAGCCAATTAAAACAAGAGGTGAAGAATAAGATGTGGCTAATTTTATTCCCCATTGTGTATCTTGTAAAAAATAAAATAGTATCAATGTGATACATAAAGTTATTAAATACCCCCCCCTGGTTTATATAGATTGATTATATGTTTTTTTTGTAATGAATTCCCAATATAATAAAGCAAAATGAAATGCAAGAGACTGTATCCGGAAGCGTTAAAGTGTCTATTGAGAAAAAAACCATAACCTATATCGAATAGTAATAATATTCCTAAACCAGCCCAATAGTCGTGTCGATTAAGAGTAGATAATAATTTATTCAATAGAGGAGAAATAAGCATGAGTAATACATAAATATCAATAAACCATCCTCCGCCTGATACAAAGCCACAGAATGGCTTGAGTATCCATTCATATATTGGATGTTCTATGTTTAGAAAAAATGTATCACAACATAAATGAAATAGTTTATAGAAAGCTATAATCCACATTAACGATAAAAAAGATTTCCATGATAACCGGATTCCAAAATAGCCGGAAATGATAACAAATATGTTTACTCCAAATATCACAGGTATATATAATATTGAAAGTATTGTTTGAGGTACTATTTCTGTTGGGGCAATTCCATGTATAAAGATATGATATATTACAATCATTCCCATGGCAATGATTCGTAATAGTTCTATATTGGATTTACGTTGTTGCAAAGTCATTTTAAATATTTTTTATCTTAAATATCAAGTTCATAAAAAAAACAGCTTTATATTTTATTAAATATAATATGAAACAATGACTTTTGGGCATTTGATAAATTGGATAATTATTCCATATATCTTTCCAAATATTATTTTTGCATATTAGCATGATTATCTTTTTTTTCTTTGCATAGGTTAAACTACTACAGCATATTTGTTTAATATAGAAACGTACATAACCTATAAACATACGGTCAACACGTATATTAACCTCATCAATTAAACCATATTTTTTAGTACGTTGTATTATTTCTTCACGTATTTTTAGAAAGAAAGGAAACCGATCTGTTCGTATTTTTTTGGACAAAGAATTTGTATTGTTATAATAGTAATAAAAGGTTCGTGGTAATAAACAAATACATTTAACATTACATAATATATCAATATGCCAGATAAGGTCTTCACTAATGAATATACGTTCGGATTCGAATCGTAAATTATGCTTAACAATTATTTCACGTTTGTATAAAGCTATTTTGGCAGACATTGGGATTTCACGATCTTTGTTGGCAGAAGGTTCTGACGCAATCATGTTTAGTAGATATTGTCTGATTTGTTTAGTATCATGAATACTTTTTTTCTCTGCGGGTTGTGACATCGGGGTTATCACCCCTTCTTGATCAACTGTTTGAATACCTGTAAATACTATATCAGCTTGTTCTTCTATTGCTGTCTTGTACATAGTTTCATACATAATTCCGTCTACATAATCATCAGAATCACAAAAAGCAATATAATCGCCGGTCGCTACTTCTATACCGCTGTTACAAGCCATTCCTAAACCTGCATTTGTTTTATGTATAACTTTAATGCGATTATCACGTTGTGCATATTCATCACATATTTGCGGACAATTATCTGGTGATTCGTCATCTATTAAAATAATTTCTATTTCTCTTAAAGTTTGATTTAAGAGAGAATCTATACATCGATTAAGAAATTTTTCAACGTTATATATGGGAACTATAATGGATACTTTAGATGTCATTTCTTGCATATTTGTTAATAAAAAGCTTTTGTTTGCGTTTTTTTATACCAGTGAAACATAGACCGAAAAGAATAAATGTGAAATAATAATTCGAATATGGTATAGCGTTATACCACATGAAAATATAGGATACACAAGTCATAAATAATCCGATTGATGACCAATATTTAATGACAATATCCTTGGCATTTCGATAGTGTCTATAAAAGCGATAAGCCATACAAGCATAGAATGATATGAATAGTATGAAACCAAGCCATCCTAGCTCTAATAATACATACGAAAATGTGAAAAAAAAATAATAAGTTGGATGATATACATCCGCCAAAGGTGTTTTAAATAGTTGTGATTGTGTTAATGAACCTATACCATTCCCTATTAAGAAAGCTTTGGGATCTTGGAAAAGAATAGTTGAACTTCTTTCTATACAAGTATTTCGATTAAAACTCAATAATTGGGTCTTTCCAGATTGAAGTGCATAATCATTTTCAAGGTATTTATTTACTTCTTCACTGTCAAATGTAGACTCTATATAATTTTCATCATAGTAAAATGAAAGCATAAATTTAACAGTTGGTATTAGAAAAAAATAAGCTGCCATTAATACTATAACTTGTTTTATATTGAATTTTTTGAATAGTACATAACCGCTATATAGGGTGAAAGGTAATAACATGTAGAGTAATTTGATTTCTGCCAAAACACCTGATATAAAACAGAAACCAAATATTATTATAAATTTTTGTATAGATAACCTATGTTGAAAGTATTCTATTTCAGAAATAAAAGTAATAGCTATAAGATAGATCGCAAATTCTCCATTACCACTAAATGTTCCTCCCATAGCATCTCCGGTTTGTCCTAAGCTTAATTCTATAACTACAAAAATCATATTCCATAAAATGGATTGATAAAGAATTTTTCTTCCCCACACTATATCTTTGGGTCCAAAATAAAGCATAATCATATAGGCCATTAAACCATAACGAAAAAATTGCCTAGCTCCCCATAATGTAGCAGCTATTGGTGTGGAACTTACGAAGGAAGAGATTATACCTAATATTAATATAAAATAGAAAATTGATACTACTGTTTTGCCTACATAAGATTGTAGGTTAAATTGGCCTTTGTGCGGTTTATCTAGAAATAGAAGGGTGAATAATAAAATGTCTGGTATTAGAGTTATTAATTGATTGTTCCATATAAATCGATTAATTAAAGCACCATAAATAACCCACACAATTGATAAGTGTAGAATATTTTTTTTATCCATGTTTTAATATGCGTTTTAGCTTAGTTACCCAATACCCTTTCTTCATTTTTAATTTATCAGACCAACTCATCCAAGTAGCTGTATAGTGATGAATAGTTCTTGTATTATTACTTATTTCGCATTTATTGGAAAGGTATTCTATCGGACAAAAATATTCCCAAGGATAAATGGTCATATCGTTGAGTTGTAACGGCGATTCTGAAATTTTTAATCCATGCTTTTTTAGTACATTGGTGGTTATAGGGACAATAGGAATTTGTTGTAAAGTTCCATCTGGTAAAATATAATGATTGTGTTCATAATAGTCCATGATTTGGCGTATAATAGGATTCCCAGCTTCACATGCAAAGCCCAATCCAGGATTTACATTGATAGCTGCGTGTGGCGAATTGATATTCTTCTCAAAAGCCATCCATGCTCCTTTTTCTAATATATCATAAATGGGACGAATCATTTCCACATCTGTATCAAAATATACTCCTCCATTTTCATAGAGAATCTTTAAACGGGCATAGTCACTGACATAAGCATATTTTTTCTTTTCATAAGCTTCGGCTGTAAAATTAGTGCAATAAGGATTAAAATTATTTTCATCCCATTTAATGATTTTAAAATCTGGCATGTATTTTTGCCAACTATCTACATAATTTTGGTATTCGGCAGGTATTTGATTTCTACCGAACCAACAATAGTGAATAATTTTAGGTATCATGATGTTTCTTATTCTATATATTTTTATTTATTGGTAAAATAGATAGTGTGATATAACATTAATTTTCACCTTTCACTTCTTTGTGGTTAAATATAATTTTTTTATAACTATAATTGGGGAGATTATTTTGTACACCCATATTAATTTTCCAATATCCTTCTTTCCAATAGTATTGAGTATCTAACCAATCTGTTTTCTTAAAGAAAAGAAAATGAAGATAAGGAAGCTCTCTGCTTCGATAATCAAAAATTTTGTGATATTTTAGGTCATAAACCCATTCTTTTGCAGTACCATTTTCTGGATCTGCATGTGGACTTGTCCAGTATTCTCTGAATAGGCATTTTCTTGTAAAAATAGGATTTAGTAAATCAAGTGCAGTGAAATAATGTATACCAAATGGTCTTAAGAGTAATTGATAAATACGATGAATGTATTTAATATATGGATTTACTAATCCAGACCATGCATTTTCATCTAATGAATAATGCTGCTTATCTGTTAGTAGTTTTTGCCAATTTTTTATTTTGAAGCATAATGTACGCCAATATTCATTATTTTTACAAATAGTAAAATGGCCGGCTATATGATAATTGTGGGTTGTTACTAATTCGTATCTTTCTAATATCTTGTCATTTACTATCATGGACAGGTCTCCATATACAAGATCTAAATCTCCAAATCCCCAAAAATCGTATTTCCTTAATTCTTCTTGATGTATATATCCTATAAAAGGTTTTAGGTCTGTAAGTTTATAGCTACTTTCAATAGAGTAGTTTACACCGAGGTTACATTCGACTAGTTTGCAATAGTTCTTAAAACTTATTGTAATAAACTTTATATTTGGATAACTGTATTGGGGGATTTTACAATCTGTATAGATGATAAAATCTATGTTAGGATTTTGTCCACATGAATAAAAATATAATTCGATCCACTCTGGCCATTTGCCAAAATAAGGTATAATCTGTGCAACTTTATATTTCATAATTATTATGTATTATTTACCAAAAAGTAATACTCCAAGTAGTTTTATCTTTGTGGTACATTTTATTATATACCATGATATAAATGTCATAAATATGGCTATGAATATAGATGTTATATATCCTATATGGTTATTAGGTAATTGTACAAATCTATTTAAGGCAGCTTCTACAAGTAAAGATTGTAACATATAAATAGATAGTGTATTTTGTCCTATGTTTTGAAATAATTTTAAACAATTAGTGGCCGTATTACATTTAGCTATATATCCTAAAGACATGAGAAATATGGAAATACTGACTCCGCCTATAAATCTAATGATGAAAATATGCCAATTATTAGAATAAAATAGAACATTGAACAATGATTCAAAATAATTGTTATTTGTAGTATAGTAAGGAATAAATATAATAAATAGAAATACGCATATGATACTGATAGCTTTGTGTAAATTTATGTAATTTTTAGGCTTTTTAAGGGGGGGGAGATACACGCACTGAAGGCAAAAATAGAATAGGTATATAAAGATAGTGACATAAGTTCAGATATAATTTTGTTACCTATAAAAATGAGATTAAAGCATATGAGTATAATGCAACCTATATACAAACGCATCCAATTAGACATTTTTTGTAAAAACTGCCATAATAAGTAGGTAATGAGATAAGCTTTTATGAACCAAAGAAAATTAGTTAGCCAACCATTAACAAAGGTATAAAAGATGTCGTGTATTGGTAAGTCTATTATTTTATTTATACCTAAATAGAATAATGATAAAATGATAGTCCAAGTAGTGTATGGGATGATGAATTTTCGTGTAATAGACAGTATAAAAGACATATTAATTGTTTTATCTTTTACAAAGTAACCACTAATCATTAGAAATAAAGGAATGTGAATAGTATATATAATCCCTATTAATGGATGGTAGTAGCCACCTTTTATGCAATTATTTATAATATGTCCTAATATTACAAGATAAATAGCAAATGCTTTTAATAAATCCATCCAAGAAGAACGAACAACAGACATTAGACATTATATAGATTAATTTGTTATATGACTCATTTTGTGACTGATTCTAAAGTTGTGTAATCCACAAGCAATAAGAATCACCATATCTTCGAAACCGAATTTATGGCATCTGAATC